>JBDSME010000370.1:0-10838 GCA_039916065.1 Polyangia bacterium | reverse complement strand
GCCGGATTGTTCTGTTTCGGTTTCCGTCGAGAAACGCGACACCGGTCACGCGCAACGTGATTGCGTCACGGGAATTTTGCAGAGTCTTCACCTACCGGTGATCCTGCCCCGTCGAGATTGTAGTAATCGGCGCATCAGCGATCGCGCTAACTGGCGTGTGATGCGGGTTTGCGGGCTTCGGTACTGGTTCATGCCGAGATTTCCTGTCAGCCCGGAATCTATGGTGGATGACCCAGCAAAAAACCTTTTCAGAACGAGAGGTTGCATTAAATAGCGGCAAGGTGATCCACGGTGCGATATCTCGCCACCAAAAACCGCTCGGGGAAAATTTGTTCCTGATTCTCGCGATCTTCACAAACGGCGCACCCACCTGCTTGTACCCATCCGAAATGGTCTGATAGACAGGCGTCCGCCGCGAATTTGGCACGAACTGAATTCCCAGCCGGGCCGAGAAGGCAAGAGGTCGCTGTAAAGCCTTCTCCCCTGGGAATCGGGTGGCGGGAGAGGCTTGCCTTCTCCTGTGGACAAAGAGGGGATATAGCTTTGAAAGACCGCGAGATCATTGACTGTTTTGATGGACGTGACCTGTGGATGGGTGGTGGGCATGATTGAGCTGTGGGGAGAAGCGGTTCGCTCGATAGAGCCCATGGTCAAGCCGGCCCATCGTGACCTGTGGCTGCGCCCCATCACCTGCGTCGGCATCTCCGATGGCCACATCCAGCTGCGGGCGCCCGACCGCTATCACAAGGAATGGTTCGAGGACAACTTCCTGCCGTCCATCCTTCGCGATCTTGAGGCGCGCGCGCAGCAGTCTTTCACCGTCGATTTCGAGGTGACCCAGAATCCCCTGCACCTCACGCAAGCTCAAGAGGACTCCACCACCAACGCCGGTACATTTTCCAGCACCGGTGGCGGTGCTCAGACGCCCTCGGCGGGACGGCGGTCGCCGAGCACTTTGGACCGAGGTGCCCAACCGGCTCCTGCGGGCAACCCGGCCGCCCCTGAGCTGGTTTCCCGTTACACCTTCGACAAGTTCGTTGTGGGGCCGACGAATCAGTTCGCTCACGCCGCCGCCCGAATGGTGGCCGACGCCCCCGCCTCGCGGTGGAATCCGTTGTTCATTTACGGGGGCGTTGGGCTGGGCAAGACCCACCTTCTCCAGGCCATCGGTCACGAGCTGCACCTCAGTCATCCCGAATGGGTGATCAGCTTCATCACGGGCGAAAAGTTCGTGACGGACTTCATCGGTTCGATGATGGGTCAGAAGCGCGGCGTCACCACCATGGAGAACTTTCGAACGCGGTACCGGAAGACGCCCGACGTGCTGCTGGTGGACGACGTGCAATTCCTGTCCAACAAGGACAGCTCCCAGGACGAGTTTTTTCATACCTTCGAAGCCCTCCACCGCGATCACAAGCAGATCGTGCTGACATCGGACAAGCTGCCCGCGGAGTTGCCGGGGCTGGAAGATCGGCTGCGCAGCCGTTTCACGTGGGGCCTCATCGCCGAGGTGGAGACTCCGGACGTTGAAACGCGTCTGGCCATCATCAAGCGGAAGGCGGAGACCGATGGCGTGCTGCTTCCCGATGATGCCGCGCTGTACATGGCGTCGCATATCAAGAGCAACGTGCGGGAGCTGGAGGGTGCCCTCCTGCGGCTGTCCGCTCGGGCTGCATTTCAAAACCAACCCATCACGCTGGAACTGGCCAAGGACGCGCTCCAAAAGCTGATTTCCCTGGCCCCCACCGGCCTGACCATCGAAGCCATCCAGCGCGAGGTGGCGACTTACTTCGACGTCAAGCTGCACGACCTCAAGGGTCCAAAGCGGCACCGCGCCGTCGCCCACCCACGGATGATCGCCATGTTCCTGTGCCGGAAGCTCACCTCGATGAGCTACCCGGAGATCGGAAGTCGCTTTGGCGGCAAGGACCATTCGACGGTGATCAGCGCGGTTCGCAAGATAGAAGGCCTGTGCGCCACCGACCCATCGGTGCGCAGCGTGGTCAGCACCATCGAGAGTCACCTGCGCCAGCCTTGACCGTCCCCCGCGCCGCGCGCAGCAACGAGCCTAGCGGCGCCCCCTTTCGCCTGCGTCATCAACGACGTTGCGCACCGCCGCCGGTGCTCCATCAGGTCCATGGACCGCGGAACAGCGGCTCGGCCGCCGTGTTGGGACCGTTGGCACCCCGTGCTGTGGTTCTCCCGCGCCGTCCGCCGGCGCCCAACAGCCTGTGGATGAGCCTGTGGGTTATCGCCAAAACCCGTTGCGGCCGGGTTTGTCCCCGGCGCCAGCGTCCCCCGACCCTGGTCCCTCCACAGGCAACTCTGCGGTGTCACCGACGGAGAATTGAGGTTATCCACTTCTCCACAGGCCCTACTACTTCTGCGATAAGATCTTCTAAATATTAAAGATAGGGAATGGGTGCAAACTCCCGGGCTGTCCGGCTAGTCTTCACCAGCTGGCAAGGACAAGTCTTCTGGGGTACGCCAGTTGACCGAACGCATGGACCAAGGAGCAGCGCGATGGACTTCAAGATTGGTAAGAATGAATTTCTGCGGGGGCTCTATCTCGCGCACGGCATCGCAGACCGCAAAAGCACCTTGCCCATCTTGGCCAATGTCCTGCTGCGCACCGAGGGCAAGGACAGGGTGCTGTGTGGTGCCACTGACCTGAACGTCAGCGCCCTTGCCAGCCTGTCGGCAAGCGTGGAGAAGGAGGGAGGGCTCACCGTGGCGGCCCGTCAGCTCTACGAGATAGTGAAGGGCCTGCCCGGAGACGAGGTGCGCGTGCGCCGGACCGAGCAGAACTGGGCGGAGATTCGCGCGGGCAAGGTGGAGTTCAAGGTGGTCGGCATGGCCGACCGGGACTACCCAAAGTTGCCCAGCGTCAAGGAAGCCGAGACCTTCAAGGTCGACTCCGCCACGCTCCGCGACATGATCGCCAAGACGATCTTCTCCGTCTCGCAGGATGAAACCCGGCAGCACCTCTCGGGTGTGCTGTTCGAGTCGGACGGCGCCACGGCGCGCATGGTGTCCACAGACGGGCACCGGCTCTCCAAGGTGGGGCGACCCCTGCCGGGCGGTCCGAAGCTCGCCACGGGCATCCTCATCCCTCGTAAGGGCATCCTGGAAGTGCGCAGGGCAATTGAATCGCGAGAGGCGCCCTGCGAAATCGGCGTGTATCAGGGGAACTTCATCGTGAAGGCCGATGACGTGAGCCTCTGTGTGAAGCTGATCGACGGGCAGTTTCCCCCTTACGACCAGGTCATTCCCAAGGACAACGATCGGGCCTTCGTGGTGGCGCGCACCGCCTTGCTGGACGCACTCAAGCGGGTTGCCATCATGTCGTCGGACAAGACCTGGGGCGTGCGCCTGGGCATCGAAAAGGGCAAGCTACGCGTGGAAAGTGACAATCCGGATCTGGGAGCGGCGCGAGAGGAGATCGACGTCCCCTACAAGGGAGCACCGGTGCAGATCGGGTTCAACGCCAGGTACTTCATCGAGCTGCTGAGCGAGATCGAGAGCGCTGAGGTACGCGTAGAACTCTCCGGTGAGCTCGACCCGGGGGTGGTTCGGCCCGCGGACGGCAGCGATTACGTGGGCGTGGTCATGCCCATGCGACTCTAGCATCCAGGCTTCGACCCGGACTTGCAGCCAGACTTCGGCTCTCCGTGAGGATTCTCGCTTTACGCGCCGCGGGTTGGAGAAACCTGGCGGCGCTGGAAGTGGCGTTCGATCCGGGGGTGCGCCTCAACGTTCTTTCTGGAGATAACGGTCAGGGAAAGACCAATGTTCTTGAGGCCATCTACTATCTGTCAGCGTTTCGATCGTTTCGCACCTCGCGAGCGATCGACCTGGTGACCCGGGGCGCGGCGGCGACACACATCGCCGTGGAAGCCCAGGGGAGAGAGCTGGTCCGCACCATCGAGGCCCAGTTGACGGTGCGCGACTCCGGGCTGCTGGCAAACGCTGAGGCGCCGAGCGGGGACATCACCCCCCCCGCTGGCGGAATCGCCATGGGCGAGCCTGCGGCGCGCGATCCTGCTGCGCGTGAGCCTTCAGCGCGTGAGCCTTCAGATAGCGCGGTCGGTCGCGCAATCAAGGTGGACGGGAAACCAGTGCGTGGCCTGGCCGCCGCGTTCGGAGTGCTGAGTGTCGTGTTGTTCGTGCCGGAGGACTTGATGTTGATCAGGGCACCCCCAGCGGCCCGCCGCCGCTTCGTGGACATGGCCATCTCGGGGGTCGAGCCAGCCTATTTTGGCGAGGCCGCCGCGTTCCAGAAAATTCTGCGCAGTCGCAACGCTGTCCTACGCACCGGACGGGGCGCGGTCTCCTCGACCCTGCTTGACACCTATGATGAGCAACTGGCGCGGGCGGGCGCGCGGGTGGTGATGCGCCGCCGGGACCTCGTTCGGGCGCTGGCGCCAGATGTGGACGGGGTGTTTCGGTCTCTGCATGGTGATCTGCCGGTGGGGCTCAGCTATCTCAGCGATCCAGCCGTGGCCACCGCGGTCACCGAGACGGACGTCGGCTCTGCGCTGCTGGCCGGATTGGCCCGCAGGCGCACGCTCGACGAGCGGCGCGGCCACACCACCTTCGGACCACAGACTGACGACGTCGACATTCGTCTGGCGGGGAGACCGGCGCGCGAACACGCCTCGCAAGGTCAGCTGCGGTCGCTGGTGCTGGCGATGAAACTGGGGGAGCTCGCGCACGTGGAGGGCCGGCGGGGGGAACCTCCGGTGCTGCTCCTGGACGACGTGCCCAGTGAGCTGGATCCAACGCGCCGCCGTTATCTGTTCGAAACGCTGGCGGCCCTGTCGTGTCAGACCCTGGTGTCAGTGGCCGACCCGACCGTGGTGCCCTCGCTGTCCGGGCGTGCCGACTTTGCGGTGCGCGGAGGGACGCTGACCCCGCTCCCGGTTTTCGCTTTACAGACCAGCTCCTGAATGCTAGATAGTGAGAACCTTTGGTTTTTTCCAGGATCTACCTGGATCCGACCATCCGGATTTTCGGCCCTTGCTCTAGATGAACGGAGTTCCGGTTACCAGCCGACTTCCACGTTGACCTTCCACGTTCCCCTTTTCCAATCCGCCTCGCCGTCGCCATGACGCTCGGGTCGTTGGCGAAGCGGCGAGACGCCGGAGCGCCAACGAGGAGGGGCAGGACAACGGGAAGCTCCAGAGGATCCAATTTGGCAGCCCTTGACCCTCCCTTTGCTCCCGTAGACGACGGCTCCTACAACGAGGAGAGTATTCAGGTCCTCAAGGGCCTGGAGGCCGTGCGGAAACGGCCCGGAATGTACATCGGGGACACCGATGATGGTTCCGGCTTGCACCACATGGTGTACGAGGTGGTGGACAACGCTGTCGACGAGGCGCTGGCCGGTTATTGCAACCGGGTGGATGTGACCATCCACTTTGATGGCTCCGTGGCCGTGGATGACAACGGGCGCGGTATTCCTGTCGGCGAGCACCCGGTGGAGAAGCGTTCCACCGCCGAGATCGTGATGACGGTCCTGCACGCTGGCGGAAAGTTCAATCACTCCAACTACAAGGTCTCGGGTGGTCTACACGGCGTCGGAGTGTCCGTGGTGAACGCGCTGTCGGAACTCTTGAAGCTGGAGATAAAGCGCGACGGCAAAACCTGGTACCAGGAATACCGCCGCGGCGATCCGGTCGCTCCCATGAGAGCCATCGGAGTCTCCGAGAAGACCGGGACCAAGGTCACGTTCAAGCCGGACCCGGAGATCTTCAAAGGGACGGAGTTCAGCTTCGAAATCCTGTCGCAGCGACTGCGGGAGTTGGCGTATCTGAACCATGGTCTGACCATCGCCTTACGCGATGATCGCACCGACAAATCGCACGAATTCCACTTCGATGGCGGCATCATGGAGTTTGTCGCCGATCTGAACACCACCAAGGTTTCCATCCACGACAAGCCCATCGGTGTCGTTGGCGACGTCGAAGGGACGCATGTCGACATCGCCATGCAGTGGAACGACTCCTATCAAGAATCGATCTATTGTTTCACCAACAACATCAAGAACAAGGACGGTGGCACCCACCTCACCGGCTTCCGGACGGCGCTCACCCGTACGGTGAATGCGTACGCCCAGCAGGCCGGCTTGCTCAAGGACCTGAAGAACGGCCTGGGCGGCGACGACATCAGCGAAGGTCTCACCGCCATCTTGTCGGTGAAGCATCCCGATCCCAAGTTTTCTAACCAGCCCAAGGACAAGCTGGTTTCGTCCGAGGTCAAGGGCATCGTCGAACGGATCGTCAACGAGAAGCTCGCTCGATTCCTGGAGGAGCATCCACGCGAGGCCAAGCAGATCATCGAGAAGGCGGTGCTTTCGGCACGAGCCCGCGATGCCGCTCGCAAAGCGCGGGAGATGGTGCAGCGCAAGGGCGCGCTCGATTCGTCCTCACTACCCGGAAAGCTGGCTGACTGTCAGGAGCGCGATCCGGCCAAGTCCGAGCTGTACATCGTCGAGGGAGACAGCGCGGGTGGTTCCGCGAAGCAGGGTCGAAACCGCAAGGATCAGGCCATCCTGCCGTTGCGAGGAAAGATCCTCAACGTGGAAAAGGCCCGCTTGGAGAAGATGCTCTCCTCGCAGGAGATCGTCACCCTGATCACCGCCCTCGGTTGCGGGGTGGAGAAGGAGAAGGAGATCGAGAAGATCCGCTACCACCGGATCATCATCATGACGGACGCTGACGTCGATGGAAGTCACATCCGCACTCTGCTGCTCACCTTCTTTTACCGGCACTTCCCGGAAATCCTGGACCGCGGCTACCTCTACATCGCTCAGCCGCCGCTCTACCGCGTGAAGAAAGGCAAGAAGGAGCTGTACCTGAAGAACGAGCTGGCTCTGGAAGAGTTCCTGTTGGAGACGGCCGCCGAGAACCTGACGTTGCGCAATCCCAACGGGGACGCTCCCATTGCCGGCGAACAACTGCGCAACTTCACGCGTCTGGCCAGCAAGTACAAACGGTTGATTGCGCTCATTGACCGGAAGTGTGACGCGCGCCTGGTGGACGCGATTGTGAAATCCGCCAACCTTTCCAAGGAAGATCTGCGGGATCAAACGGTGGTGGCCAAGGCGCTGGTGCGGTTGCAGGAGTACTTCGACAAGTTTGCTCCCGAGCTTTCGGACGCCCTTTTGAAGATCGCCCCTGACACAGAGCACGGCGGCTTCAAGATCGTCGCCCCGGCAAAGGTCGGCGGGGTGCGCAAGTCGACCACCATAGACTTCGATTTCATGGACTCACCAGAGTTCACCGACCTGACGACGCTTTACGGCCAGCTCGCGGTGCTGGGCACCCCACCCTACTTCCTGGATACGGGCGGCGAACCGCTGGTGTTGCAACGCCTGGAAGAGCTGGCCGATCGGGTCAACGAGCTGGGCAAGAAGGGCCTGGCCATCCAGCGATACAAGGGTCTGGGTGAAATGAATCCCGAGCAGCTCTGGGAAACCACCATGGACCCCACGCGACGCACGCTGCTCCAGGTCAGAGTGGAAGACGCCTACGAGGCCGACCGCCTGTTCTCGACGCTGATGGGCGATCTGGTCGAACCACGCCGCGCCTTCATCGAAACCAACGCCCTCAACGTCCGAAACCTCGACGTCTGACGCGCCTTCGGCGCTCGCTCGACCTGGCGTATGGGGGCTGGAGGCCCTGGTAGCTGTTCGTGCTTGGACCCGAAGTTGTCAGGACGACCCTCATTCCCGCACGGTCTCTGGGACCCCAGGGTTGGTCGGTCTGTCGCGACGAATATCTTGTTTGCCCCCGTCCAGTTTCATGGGCGACGGGGCACCGGGGCATGTCCCCCGAAAATGAGACGGGGGCCGGACTCGCTGGGAGTCGGCCCCCTGGTCTGGACAACGCGGGTTTCAGACGCGGAGGTTCTGGATGATTGCTTTGTTCATCTCGTGCATCGTATTGAGCATGCTCGTGATGAGGTTGTTCATCTGAGAAATGTCTTCCATACGGACCTGCAACCGGCGCATCTGCTCGGGATCGTTTTTCACCGAATCGGGGAGCTTGCCGTCACGAACGGCGTCCATCAAAGCCTTGTCCGACAGCTTGAAGAATGCGTCGGGCTCCATCGACTTACTGGCCTGAGTTGAAGCGGATTTCGTCCCTTCTGATTCCTTGGTCTTGCCGCTATCGGTGAGGGATATTTCATGCGCCACTTCCGTGGCTCCGGCCGCTTCGGACTTGGCCGCCTTTGACGTCTTGTCGTCCTTGGCCAGGTGACTCGGTTTGGCCACCGTCTCGTCACTGTCGGTCTTGGTCGCTTTCGCTTTGGGTGGAGCTCCCCTTACCACTGGCGCATTGACCGTTTTTTGGGAGTGCCCGTGTGCGGCGCCGTCGTCCGGCGGCGTCGAGGCGCGATGGCGGGTCGGCGGCGTCGGCTCGAGATCTCCACATGCCTCGGAAGACCGGTCATCTGTGCCCTTCGCCGTGGCGCCCTTCCCGTTTTTGGTCAACTCGGCAAGTTGCTGCGGCAAGTCCTTTAATAGGTCCTGGGCATCTTCCAGGCATTTGACGTAGTTGCCAGTTTCTAGATCGGTGATGAGTCCCGCCACATCGCCCACAAACTCCAACTGCTTGGGAAGAACGGCGTCGCAAACGGACTCCACGGTATTGCTGAGCATGGACATCGGATTCAGGCTACTCAAGAAGCTCATGATGGGTCCTTTCGTGCGAATATTGTTTGACGATTCGAGAGATGGTGGCCGTTCGGAGCCGCGGATCAGGGTGCTGCCGGTGCGGGCGTACGGGGCGCCTTTGCGGGGGGAGGTGGCGATTCGCCGGACTGCGTGGCGTAAGCGACGCGCGCCAGGATGCTCTGTAGCTCCGCGCGCATCGATATCAGCTTCGGCTGTCCCGGCTCATGCTTCAGGCCCTCCTCAACGGCGGTAAGTGCGTCGTCGGGGCGATCAAGGCGCCGCAGGATCGAAGCGTGCAGTGAGTGCGACCACCAGTATCGATGATCGCAGGCGATGAGCCCCTTGCAGACCACCTCAGCCTGGGCGAACCGGCCCGTCAGATAGAGCTGGTACGCAATGGCCATGGCCTGGTCCATGGCCGCGTCAGAGATGTCGAGGATCTGCTTGAGGCTGGTGCGGTCGACGAAGTCAGCACCGGACGTGCTGGATTGGGACCTGGCTGTACCTGTCGTGATTGCCATCGGAAGCTCCTTTCGCCAACGCGTGAATCGCGGGGACGAATGGTTCTTCGGACAGCTGCGAAGCCGGTTGCGCCGGTTGCGTGAATTGTTCGGATTAGCCCCCGGACGCAAAAAACCCGGCAGGGAAATCCCGGCCGGGTCTTTGGCGTTGAGCGAACGCGCTCAGGTCAGCAGGCGAAGATGCGATCCAGCTTTTCCTCGATCTTGACTTCCTTGCTCTTCGTGGCGACCGCGATCTCCTTGACCAGCAGGGTTCGGGCCGTGTCCAGCATCTTGCGCTCGCCGAACGACAGTTCCTTGTCACCCTTCAGCCGCTGCAGGTCGCGCAGAACCTCAGCGATCTCGAAGACCGACCCGGTCTTGATCTTCTCCATGTATTCGCGATATCGACGATTCCACGTCTGGCCTTCGACGGCCACTTCGCGACTCTTCAGAATGGCAAAAACCTCGTCTACCTCGTCGGCACGGATCAACTCACGGAGGCCCACAGCGCCCGCATTGCGAGTCGGGATCATGATCTTCATCCCGTTCTCGAGGATCTTCAATATGTAGAACGTCTGCTTGTTTGCCGAGATCTCACGCGTTTCGACGCCGACGATCTGCGCCACGCCATGAGCGGGATAAACAGCCAAGTCGCCTACTCGGAAAGTGGGCTCCATAGATCGAACACTCCTCGGTAAATGCGGTTTTTAAAGCACGCGAACCTTATCACGCGACACCCTTGCCGGCAATCCTAAAGGCCGCCCCTCAAGGCGTTCACCTCAGCGTGCGTCAGTCCCGTTAACGTAACGAATGGCCTCGCGACCAATTGACCCCGGGGGTTTGCCAAAAGGCTTACCGAACGGGTCTGTGACAGTGTGGACGGCAGCGGGACGATTGGCGAGGATTATCGTGTAGGCGGCGTCTTCAATTTTGCGTCGGGACGACGGCCGTAGTCGCAGCAGACCGCAAGTATTGGAGAATTGTTGCAACCGCGAACCCGGTCCCCCCCTTGCCGTGGCATCCCCATTCCTTGGTAGCCGTTGCCGGACCAGCCAAATCGACATGAATCCACGGGGTCGACCCGACAAACTCCTTCAGAAACAGGCCTGCCGTCAACGCGCCGCCCCAACGCTCGCCCGTGTTTCGTAGATCCGCGATCTCCGACTTTAGTTGCTCGACTAGACGTGGGGGCAGGGGAAGGCGCCACATGTCTTCACCGGCATCGCCTGCCGCCGCCATCCATTGCACAGCTGCTCCGTCGTCGTTGGTCATGACGCCGGCCGTATGCGGCCCCAGCGCGACCACGCAGGCGCCGGTCAGCGTGGCAAAGTCAATCACCACGTGTGGGTTCAACCCGAGACCGTAGGTGAGGGCGTCTGCAAGCGTGAGACGACCCTCGGCGTCAGTGTTGTTGATCTCCACCGTCTTGCCGGACATGGAACGGAGAACATCCCCCAATTTGTACGCGGTGCCCGATGGCATGTTCTCGGTGCACGCGGCGAGCGCGTGAACCTCCAAGGGTAGATTTTCTTCGGCCGCAACCAGGATTGCGGAAAGGACGGCTGCGGCACCCGCCATGTCCGACTTCATGTCCTGCATGCCGTCGTTGGTCTTCAGGGACAGTCCGCCGGAGTCGAAGGTGACGCCCTTGCCTA
>JBDSME010000369.1:0-4493 GCA_039916065.1 Polyangia bacterium | reverse complement strand
TAGTTCCCTGTCCTCGGAAGCCCGACCCGTGCGATCGTGCAGGTACTCGCCCGCGGTGGTGAACCAGGAAACGCGCAGAGCCTCCCGGGTATCCACCAGAGTGCGGGCTGCCCTGTCGAACACGGGAAAGACCTCGGCGGCGGCGTCAGTCCAGGCGGCGCGCAGCACCACCTTTTCGCCAGCGCGTACCTTCGGTGGCGCGAACGCCTCTCCCGGTGCGAACAGCGGCCATTCAACGCCGGTGGCATCGACCAGGGTGATCGAATCAATCCGCGGCGCGACGTTGGCGCGGTATCCGGTATCGGGATCGTTGAAGGCCTTGCTGACCTCGAGCGGCGCGTTGGCCAGCGCGCAGGAGATCCGCACCAGGGCGAATCCCAGCAGGTCCTGCCCGGTGGTGCCGGCCAGGCCGCGCGCGGCCGCCCGTACCGGTTGATAGAATCCTCCCGTGGGATCGGGGTCTCGCGGACGCACCGCCGGCTGTCCCGCCTGGGCTGGCGGCGTGAGCGGACCGAACAACGAGCAGGCATCGAGGGGGATCGTCACCGAGCCGGGACCTGGCGAAGCCGGTCCGTCATCCGGCTGGTCCAGGCAGGCGCGGCTGACTGCGTTGCTCTCGGCCGGAGGCTTGGGGGACCGGCAGATGGTCCAGGCGATCGGCGCGGCAACGGTACCTGCCCCGTCCACCATCAGAGCCTCCAGTGCGACCTCCGCGCCTGGTTTCACCTCGGCGGGGGTCGCGTGTACGTCCAACAGCTGGGGACCGTCGATCAAGGAAGGCGGGGTCCCCAGGTCCGGCTTGCACCCGACGAGCAGGGCGATGACCGCAGCGGCGTATGCCAGGGGTCGCTTTGCGAAGGCCATGGCAGGTAACCTGGTTTGACGACTGGCTGCCATCAGAACTCCATCCGCAGACCCGCCACCGCCAGCGTGGGCAACCCGGTGATGGTGCCCCGCCTGGTGAAGGTCTCGTCGTAGAACAGCTCCTCGGGGTTCTTGCGATTGGTCAGGTTCTGCACGTCGAGAAAGACGCTGAGCTTGGTGCGCTTGAACACGAAGGCCTTCTCCACGCGCGCGTCCACCTGATAGAACGCGGGGATGCGGATGGAGTTGTGCGCGCCGAAGATGGGTTCATAGAGCCCCGTCAGGCTGTTGCGGAACTGTCCCACCACTGGCGTCCGCGGCGCGCCGGTGCTGTAGCGAAAGCGAGCGCCCACCTCCCACCCCCGGCCGAAGTCGTAGCTGCCCAGTACGCCCAGCACGTGGGTCTGGTCGTAGTCGAACAGCCGCCACTGCGCATCGGCGTGGTCGCGCCGCTCGCTGCGCGAAAAGGTGTAGGTCACCCACCCGAAGAATCCGCGCACCAGCTCCTGGCGCAGCAGCGCCTGGACTCCGTAGGTGCGGCCACGGCCGTCCTGGGTCAGCGCTTGCGCCACGGGTGGCGACGGCAGGGCGTTGCGCGACACCAGATCATCCAGCCGCTTCCAGAAACCCACGGTCTCGAACACCAGAGTGGGCCGCAGCTTCATGGAGAGGCCACCCGACAGGTGAATGGCGCGGGACATGTTGAGCGACGGATTGCCAAACACCGGGCTCATCTCCTCGGGGTCGGGCGGCTGGCCGTAGATCCCGCCGCCTGCCGTGACGGTCAGCCGCGGCAACACCCGCAGCGCCATCGACAGGCGCGGATTGGGCGCCCACGCCAGGGCGGGCACGCCCACCGGATTGCGCGGAATATCCAGCCGCGAATAGCCCACCGGCGGCGTGCTCTCGGCGAAGGGGAACTGGTGATTCCCCTCGATCAGGGTCGGCTCGAACCGCAACCCCGGAGTGACGGTGAGCCGCCCCCAGGTGATCTCCGACAGGACGTACGGCGCCGCCGACACCACGTCCACGGTCCATTCGTCGGTAGCGGTCTCTCCCGAAGGTCGCTGTCCAAACACCACCACATCCCCCTCGCGCGGCGGCAGGTTCACCGAGCCGTTGCGGCGCGAGGAGGTGTGACGCCCCTGCAGATCCACGCCAAACGACAGGATGGCGGCGGCCCCCACGCGGCGCCGGTAGTTGGAGCGAAGGCCGTATTGCCAGGTCTCCTGCGATACCCCCACCGTGGCATCGCCGAAGTGGGACACAGATGAGCCCCGATCGATTCCCAGCGACGGAGTGACCACGAAGCTGGACCCGTCCGGCAGCAGGCGAGCGTACCGGACCAGCAGCCGCTGGTACGAGTCATCAGTGTTCTGGGACCGGATGTCCGCGGGATCGCTCGAGGGTATGGCCCTGTGCAGATGATCGTCCGATCCCAGGACCGTGACCGCCAGCTCCTCGTCCTTGCGCAAGGCCAGGGTGGCGCGCCCTTGGTAGTCGTCGTAGCGCGGGATGGAAAAAAAATCGCCCACGTCCGCCGACGAGACCGCCGGCAACACGCGATCCAGGTAACTGATGCGCCCCGCGGCCGCCAGCCGCAACCGGTGGCCCACCTGGGTGGTCAGCATTGCGGACGAGTCGATGACGTCGGCCGCGACGTAGCCGTGCGTCCCCTCGGGCAGCGGCCGCAGATCGATGCGCACCAGCCCTCCCAACCCGCGGCCGTACTCCGCGCCGTACGAGCCGGGCGAAAGATCGATCGATCGCACCAGGTCCGAGTTCACCGTCGAGCGCAGGCCCCCCACGTGATAGAGCGCCGGGATCTCCACGCCGTCGACCACCACGCGCGTCTCCTTGGGCGCCGACCCCCACACCACCAGCTGACCCGAGCCAAACGCGGAGCGGCCCACGCCGGGGAGATTCTGCACCACCTTCAGGGTGTCGCCCTGCGTGCCGGGCACGCGCCGCGCCTCCTCAGTGCGGATGCGCGTCTCCACCGCCTCCTTCTTGATGCGCGGGGCGCGCACCACCACCTCCTCGTCCACCCCCTCCTCGCGTTCCTCGACCAGGTACTTCAAGGTGCGCTTCTTCCCCCTGGTGAACGTCTCCTCCGTGTTGACGGTGACCAGCCGAGGATTGGAGAGCTCCACCTTGTGCGTGCCCACCGGAACGTCCATGAAGGCGAAGCCACCGTCCTCGTCGGTCAGGGTCTCCACACCCAGATCCTTGATGCGCACCTTGACGTGCGCCAGCGGCCGCTTCTTGAATCGCTCCAGCACCACGCCGTCGTAGTTCACCTGCGGCCCAAGAGAGACGTTCTGGGTGACGATGGTGAAATCGTAGCGGTAGGTGATCTTGACCGGGCTGGGCGCGCCATCAATCTCGGCCGGCTCGAACACAAACTGCCGGGCGGCCGTCAGCGCCGCCGCGTCGAAGTCGGGCGCTGCCCCGGCTACCACCTCGACGTTGGTGACCTGGCCGTTCTCGTCGATCTCGATAGACAGCGTCACCTGTGCGGTCACTCCCGCGTCGTGTTTGGCCGAGGGGTAGACCGCCTGCACGAACTTGAGCAGCTTGGGAGCCTTGGTGAGCGTTCCGCTCGGCGCATCGCCGGCGCCGGCGCCGGCCTGAGCGCGCGCGTCCCCGGGCCACCCGGCGTGTAGCGATGCCGCCGCCATCATGATCATGGCGCAACCGCGAGCCAGACGAAGCAAGCCGATCAGTCCCCAAGCTCGAAGCGTCGCGCCAGGACGTAGGTCCCGCCGGCGACAGCGTGCCCGCACGCCAGGGCGGGCTTGAAACGCCACTGCTTGGCGGCGGCAATTGCGGCGGCGTCCATCTCCGCCGAGACACTCTCCATCACATCCACCCGCGATACCGAGCCGTCGGCGGCGATGGTCAGGCGCAACTTCAACTTGCCCTCCACGCCCTCGGCGCGCGCTTGCGCCGTGTACTCGATCTCCTGCTTGAAAACGGGCTCGGGCTTGGTGGGCTCTTCACCACAGGGGGCGTCCTGGTCGGCCCCTGCGCCGAGCGCCTCGCGCATGCGCTGCCGCCGCGACTCCGTCACCGCGGAGGCCACGCGGGTGGGGGCGGCCGTCGGCGCCGCTCCGCGCGTGGGCAGGGCGATCCCGCCCGGGAGATCGTCGTTGCTCATCGCCACCGCCGTGGCCACCGCAGCCCGCACCGGCGCTTCGGCCACGGGCGCGCTCACCGGCGCGGCCTTGGGCAACGCCGCCATCTTTCGCTCAACCGGCGCGCGAGCCACCGGGTGTAGCGGCGCCGGCTTCGGCGGCTTCGCCTTCTCCTTCTTCTTGGTCTCCGTCAGCGCCACCGCCACCGGCCGCCGCGCCGCCCGGTGGGTGGCGGCGCCAAACAACGTCGCCGCCAGGGCGGCGTGGAACACCAGCGAAAGGACGACGGTACGACTGCTCACGGCAATATCACTCGAAGCTCACTCGAAGCTCACTCGCCGGCCTGCATCACGTTGATGGCGAACTTGGTCACGCCCGCCATCTTGGCCACGTCCATGACGTGCACCACGTTGCCGTGTTGCACCTCCTTGTCGGCGCTGACCACCAGGCTCATCTCGGAATCCGCCGCCACCGCCGCCTTCACGTTCGCCT
>JBDSME010000368.1:0-3400 GCA_039916065.1 Polyangia bacterium | reverse complement strand
AGATGAAACCGCGTCTTGAAGCCGCGAATCTCGCCCAGGGACAGGGGGAGAAAGTCGAAGAAGAGCGTGCGCTCGGTCTCCGTGGCCAGGGAGATCATCTTGCCCTTCGCCTCGGGGCTGGTCTTGGCGTAGATGTAGTGAAGGTTCGTCGTCTTCCCGCACAGCCCCGGTCCGTAGTAGACCAGCTTGCAGTTGATCTCGCGAGACGAGTAGTTGATGAAGCTCATGGGTCAGTTGGCGGCTCTGGAACGAGTCCTCAGAACTTCACCTAATCGTTGAACAGATTGTCGATGTCCTTATCCGTGATCTCCGTCAGGATGGACGGTTGACTGTTGGACTTGGCTTTGGTGGCCACCTGGTCGAACAGACGGCTCATCTCATCCGAGGACTTCTTCACGCGCAACCGCACCAGCCCCAGCGAAGATCGCTCGTCGAAGAGGACCACCAGGATGGCCTTGCCGCCGACCAGGGTGATGTGCACGTGGATCTTCTCGCCCTCGTGAAACTGACTGGTGAAGTCCTTCTCACGCAGGATCTTGGAGATTCCACCGGTGGCCGCCACGTTGCCGGCCGTCAACGACGACAGGGAGGTGACGTCCAGCTCTTCGACATCACCGGCGTCTGCTATCGCCTGCCCGTCCCGGCCAATCAGGAGCACCGCCTTGGCGTTGGCATCCCTTTGTAGCCGCTGACAGACCATGGCGATCTGTTGCTGCTCCTCGGGGAACATCACGTCGGGGCCGCTCATCGTTCTCCTTCGGGCAAATCGGGTAGGTTAGGTTTCGGTAGGTCAGGTCTAGAAAAGGGACACTGAGAAATAACACCGCGTCTCGACGGGTTCAAGTTGCCCGGCCCCTTCAATGGCGTCCTGGCATCCTGCCGTGCCCCTCGGCCCGCCTCAAAATTCCCGGCGGCCATCGATGGCCCGGGCCAGGGTGACATGATCGGCGTACTCAAGCTCGCCGCCCATCGGCACGCCGGTGGCGATCCGGGTGGTCCGGATGCCGATGGGGCGCAACGTCTTGGCGATGTACATCGCGGTGGCCTCCCCCTCCACGCTGGGGCTGGTCGCCAGAATCACTTCGCTGATGCCGTCACCGCACCGCCTGATCAGCTCGGAGACGCGTAGGTCCTCGGGACCAATGCCGTCAAGAGGGGCCAGCAGGCCGTGCAGCACGTGGTAGCGCCCGCGAAATCCGCCCGCCCGTTCCACCGCCACCACGTCCTGGGGCTGCGCCACCACGCACACCACGCCGCCGTCCCGGCGCGCGTCCGCGCAGATGCCACAGGGGTCGCGATCCGTAAGATCGCAGCAGATGCTGCAGAACCGAATCTTCTGACGGACCTCGACGATGGCGGCGGCCAGCGCGGCGGCGTCCTCGGGCGGCGCCCGCAGGATGAAAAAGGCCAGGCGCGCAGCGGTCTTCTCGCCGACTCCGGGCAACTTTCCGAGCTGTTGCACCAGCCGGGCTATGGGTCCCGCGAACGCCAAACCGTCAGGCCCCGAACATTCCGGGGGGCATGGGCAGTCCGCCCGTGACCTGGGCCATCTCCTGCTTGGCCAGCTCCTTGGCCCGGCCCAGTGCCACGTTGATGGCGCCGAGCACCAGATCCTCCAGCATCCTCGCGCTGGTAGCGGCAGCGGCATCGGCGGCGGCAACACCGTCGGATAGCCCCGAAAGAGAGGTCAATCTAGGATCGATATTCAGTTCCAGCACCTCGCCCGTGCCGGAGACCACGCAGCGGACCAGCCCGCCTCCGCTCTCCCCCTCCGCTGTCTTCGAAGACAGCTCGTCCTTGATGCGGGCCACCTCGGCCTGGATTTTTTGCGCCGTCTGGATCAGATCGCGCAAGCCTTTGGGTTCGCCGTCCATCAGGTCTTGATCTCCCGAATGGCCACCCCGAACAGGTCCTGGGCCCTCTGGATGATGGGGTGCTGCCGTGCTTCTTGCTCCCGTTTGTACTTGTCGGCCGAGAGCGCGTCCGCTTCCTCGAGCGTCTCCGCCCGGATCAACGGGGCGACGTGTGCCCCCTTGTCCTGCTTGGTGACCAGCCGCACGGCGGTCCCCATCTCCGTCGACAGCGCCAGCTCGATCTCGCCGCGCACCCGTTCGGCGGCGTCCACGTCGGTACGATCCTCGAATCCCAGGACCAGCTTGGTGCCATCGATCTCCAGTACGTGGGCGTTGGCCAGCAGCGCGCCAATACGCGGGCGGCGCCGTTCCAGGTCCGTCTTCACGCGGCGCCAGGCTTCTTCTGGATGGGCCTGCGGGCGAGCCTGGGTCTTTGGCGGTCCTGGCAGCGGCGTCACGGCAGCCGGTGGGCGCGGCGCCGCGGGCGGCGGTGGCGGCGAGAGTTGCGGCGCAGCGGGCACGGAGCCGTTCACCGACGGGGCGGGCGGTGGTTGGGGCGGGGAAGCGCTGGCCGGAGCCGCGACGGCTGGGCGCGCGGCGGGGCGGGGGGCCGCGGATCCGGGCGCCGGACCGACGGTCCGGACGCCGCCACCACCACCGCCGCCACCAGGTCCTCCGGCACCGCTCTTGAGTCGTGCTTCCAAACCCTCCAGCCGCTCCAGCAAATCGCCAAGCGGCTCCAGGGGCTCTGCCTGGCACAGATCGACCACCGCCATCTCCAAGATCAGCCGTGGGGTGGTGACCCGGCCGGATTCTTCGACGCCGCGGGCCCAACGGTCGAACAACACCGGTGTCAACCCGCCGGCGTCCTTGGCCAGGGTCCGCAACTCTGTCAGCTCGTCCGGGGTGGCATCAATCAGGTCGTCCGGTTCGGATACGCGCGCCACCACTTCGATGTCGCGCAACAGTCCGAGAAAAGATCGGCTCACCTGCCCCAGGTCCAGGCCACGCTCGGCGGCGGCGCTGATGATGCGCAGGGCGGCCGCCGCGTCCCGGGCCAGCACCGCACGGGCCAGCTCGACCAGCAGGGTGCGGTCGGCCACCCCCAGCACCTCGGACACGATCTGTCGGGTGATGGTGCCTGGCGGCGCAGGGTTCGGCGCGTCGGCGGCGGGTGCTTCGTCGGCTGCCGCGCCGACGCCCGTGCCGGCGCCCGCGCCGGCGCCCACATAGGCGATCACCTGGTCCAGCAATGACAGCCCGTCGCGCACCGATCCCGCGGCCTGGCGCGCCAGGGTCAGCAGACCGTCGGGGCTGAAGGGAATCTTCTCCGCCACCAGGATCTGTTCCAGGTGCTCCGTCAGGCGCGCCGTGGGAATCAGCTTGAAGTCGTAGCGCTGACAGCGCGACAGGATCGTGGTGGGAATCTTGTGCGCCTCCGTGGTGGCGAAGATGAACACCACGTGGGCGGGAGGTTCCTCCAGCGTCTTCAACAGCGCATTGAAGGCGCTGGTGGACAGCATGTGCACCTCGTCGATGATGTAGAT
>JBDSME010000367.1:0-7020 GCA_039916065.1 Polyangia bacterium | reverse complement strand
TCGTAGGTGTGCTTCCCGGCGAACTCGATGACCCGGTTGGCCAGGGATTCTACGAATTGCACGTCGTGGCAGGAGAAGATCATCGAGGCCTCACTCTTCAACAGTCCGTTGTTCAGCGCCGTGATCGATTCGAGATCGAGATGATTGGTGGGCTGATTGAGCAGCAGCGTGTTCGGGTCCTGAAGCATCAGCCGGGAAAGCATGCAACGCACCCGCTCGCCCCCCGACAGGACCTCGACCTTCTTGTGAACCTCGTCGGAGGTGAAGAGCATGCGTCCCAGAAACGAACGGATGAAGGTCTCGTCTCGGCTGTCGGGCGCATACTGGCGCAGCCATTCGAGGACGCTGTGGCCGGTGGCGAAGTACGCGCTGCTGTCTTTCGGGAAGTAGGCGACCTGCGCCGAGGCCCCCCAGGTGACAGACCCAGCGTCGGGCTTGGCTTCTCCCGCCAGAATACCGAACAGGGCCGAGACCACCCGGTCGTCACCGACGAACGCGACGCGCTCGCCCCGGCCGATCGAGAGGTCCAGGCCGTCGAACAGCACCTCGCCGCCGATGGCCTTGCGGAGACCCCGCACGGTGAGGACCTCTTTGCCGAGAGCGCGCTCGGCTTTGAACTGGATGAAGGGGTATTTGCGGGACGACGGCCGGATGTCATCCAGCGTGATCTTGTCGAGCAGCTTCTTGCGCGATGACGCCTGCCTGGACTTGGAGGCGTTGGCGCTGAACCGCGCGATGAAGGTCTTGAGCTCTTCGATCTGGTCGGCCTTCTTCTTGTTCGAGGCCGAGCGCTGTCCCATCGCCATCTGGCTGGTCTCGTACCAGAAGGTGTAGTTCCCCGAGTAGAGCGTCACCTTTCCGAAGTCGATGTCGGCGATGTGGGTGCACACCTTGTCCAGGAAGTGCCGGTCGTGGGAGACGACCACCACGGTGTTAGGGAAGTCGAGCAAAAACTCCTCCAGCCACAGGATCGAGTCGACGTCCAGGTGGTTGGTCGGCTCGTCCAAGAGGAGGATGTCCGGATTGCCGAACAGCGCCTGGGCCATGAGCACCCGGACCTTCTCGTTGTCCGACAGGTCCTTCATCAGGCAAAGGTGTTTCGCCGCGGCGACGCCCAACTCGCTGAGAAGCTTGGCCGCCTCGGCCTCAGCGGTCCAACCGTTCAGATCGGCGAACGCGGCTTCCAGCTCACCGGCGCGCACGCCATCGGATTCGCTGAAGTCCGGCTTCGCGTAAAGCGCGTCCTTCTCCTCCATGATCGCGTGCAACCGTTTGTGGCCCATGATGACCGCCGTCAGGGCGGGCACCTCGTTGAAGGCAAAGTGATCCTGAGAAAGCATGCTGAGCCGCTTGTTCGGCTCTATGGTCACGGTGCCGGAGGTCGACTCGATCTTGCCCGCCAGGCACTTGAGAAACGTCGACTTCCCGGCGCCGTTGGCGCCGATGAGCCCGTAGCAATTGCCCGGCGTGAACTTGACGTCCACCTCTTCGAAGAGTTTCTGGCTACCGAAGGTGACCGAAAGGTTCTGGGTGGTGATCATGCTGGGGCGGGGGTGTTACGCCAACCGGGGGCAGAGTACAACCTTTAAGACTTGGCTGTAGGCGGTACGGCGCAGGCGGGGCACCGGTTGGCGTGCCCAGCGCCTCAGGTCAGGGCGAGCGCAGTTGGAAAGTGGCCTGGTAGCCGCAGGCAGGGCTGAACAGAGTCAACTGATTGCCCGACGCCGTGAAGGTCTCGAAGGGACCAAACGGGCCAAACGGCACGTTTGGTCCGGACGATCCGCCGTACGGCGAGCAGGTGATGGAGCTCAAGAAGTACTCTTCCCTGGTGGAATAGACGAAAGTCATGGGCCAGTCCAAGAACGCGTTGTCCTCGTCGACCAGCGTGCCCGTGAAATCGGGTCGCAAAACAAGCACCTGATACCGGGACTGCCCTGCTCTGGTCAGGCACGCTGACGTATCGCGGTGCTCGACGAATCTGACGAGATCGTAGGTGCCGGGTGGGAAGCTGCCTCCGACCCCCCGTGCCAGTGGTTCGCTGCTGAACTCCGGTTCGATTGGTTCCCAAGGCGTCAGAAGGTGGCCGAGACCGCACAACGGATCCGGGAACCCGCCACCGGTCCCCCCCAGCCCGGTATCGCCGCCGGCGCCACTGGTCCCCCCTTCGCCGGCGATGCCACCCGAGGCTCCGGAATCGGCTGCGCTACCCTGTCCGTGATGGGCTGGTATCGAAAGGACAGCCTTCCCGTTCTCGTCCAGGCTGCAGGCGCCGAACACGAGGATCAGCGCCCCTGGCAATAAAGTCGATATCATCCGCGGTCTGGTCATTGAAAAGTCCTCCTGCCCGCCCTTTCCCCGCCAACGAGGTGATTCCGACATTTTTTTCGCCGCCGGGTGAGGAGCAGGCGGGCGCGGGAGCGCAGAGAGCCGGAGGCAGGAGCGAAAAGGAGGCAGGAGCGCATTTTATTGTCGGCTCCGGCAATTCTACAGGGAAAGGGAAGCGTGCTTGACCGCGCGATGACGTCCGACCGCCACGAACACTTCCTGGCACTGTTTCTGCCGTGCCAGGGGGACTTGCGCGCCTTCATGCGGTCGATCCTGTGGGACCGCGCCCGCTGCGAGGATGTGTTCCAGGAGGTCGCGCTGGTCCTGTGGCGCCAGTTCGACCGTTATGACGCCACGCGCTCCCCGTTCGGCGCCTGGGCTCGCGGAGTGGCCGCGAACGTCGCGATCAAGCACCTGCAGCGAGATCGGCGCGCTCCGATGGCGCTGTCGCCCGAGGCCATCGAGGCCATACAGGAAACATTTGACGACCTGGAGGGAGCCGGCGACACCGCCACCGAGGAAGCGTTGCGCGAGTGTATGCGGCGCTTGCCGGCACGGTCGCAGGCCTTGGTCCAGCTCCGTTACCGGCATGCCCTGAACCTCTCCGACATTGCGGCGCGCGTGAAGAGCACTCCGGACGCTGTCCAGAAGGCGCTGACGCGGGTACGTCTCGCGTTGCAGGCCTGTATCGAGCGACGTCACCGGGCGCTGCGAGGCACGCCATGAGTCGTTCTGAGCTCGAAGCGGCGGCGTTGATGCACCGCTGTCTCGACGGCACGGCCAGCTCCCACGATATTGAGGCGCTGGATCGCCTCCTGCGGACGGGCGGGCCAGCAGTGGGGCACAGCGTGGCCAGGACAGTCCGTTTCGAGGGCATGCTAGAGGAGGCTGTTCGCACCGGGACAAGCGGCGTCCCGGAGATGCCCGAACTGGTTTCGCTCGCGCCGCGGCCCTGGCTGCGGTTCGCGGGAGGTATTTGTGGCGCTGCTGGACTGTGCGCGGTGCTGTCAGTCGCTTGTTTCTGGGTCTTCGCTGCCCGATCCCCGCATCGCCCCACTCTCCACGTGGCCGATGCTCCGCCATCGTTCCGCGCGCCGTCGCCACATGCCGTTCCCCCTCGCGCGCCGCCCAGGCGGCTCGAGATCGCCGATGGTTCCGTGGTGACCCTCCGAGACGGCCAGACTGTTCTTGCGGTAGAGAGCGTGTCTGCCACCCAGGTGGTGGTGGGGCTCTCCCGCGGCCAGGCTTACTTTGATGTGGCCCGACGGCCGGAGCGCCGGTTCCGCGTGCGCGCCGGAACGGTCGAAGTCGAGGTGCTGGGGACGGCGTTCACGGTCGATCGATCGACGCCGGGCGCCGTGGCCGTGACAGTCGACCGAGGCGTGGTCAGGGTCACCAGCCCCGCCGGCGAACGACTGCTGCGGGCAGGGGATGAGGGCCTGTTCCAAGAGGGCGTGGCGCTGGCGGCCATCGATGCGAGTCCTCGCACACCGCGACGGGTGGTCCCCGCGAGTCCATCAGGAGCTCCATCGGTCCCCTTGGGCCGCCGCACGGGTGCACCCAGGTCCGAGGACACCGCCAAAGCGTTGCTGAAGACGGCCGTCGATGCGCGCGCCGTCGGCAGTCCGGCCGAGGCGGCCATCGCATTGCGGACAATCGTGGACCGGTGGCCTGGTGATCCCCGGGCGCCGTATGCAGCGTTCATGCTGGGTCGCGTACTGCTCGATGATCTCAACCGTCCTTTGGAAGCCGCCCAAACATTTGCCTCGGTGCTCAGGCTCGATCCCACCACGCCGCTGGCGGAGGACGCGCTGGCGCGTGAGATCGAAGCGTGGTCGCGGGCCGGACGAGCCGCGCTGGTACGAGAGCGTGCGCGGTCGTTCCTGTCGCAATTCCCGAACGGCCTCCATGCCGAGGAGATTCGTGCAATTGTCGACGTGAGATGAGTGTCTTCTCAGCGGCAACGGTACCGACGACGGCGGTGGTGGTGGCGATGTTTGCCGCGGCAACAGCGGCCGGCGCCACCACCACGCGCAACGGGTCAGGCCGCGACGTCGAGCCGCGCCACAGCCTGTCGCCCAGGACGGTCGCGTCAACGGCGCAGGCGGTGCCAGATCGGCTGATTCTGTCGATGAAGGGTTGCGACGAACTGTCAGTGCCAGAGGTTCGCGAGATGATGGCGGCCGAGTTTGGGGGGCCCCAGATTCAGATCGCCGGAACGAAGGGCGACGAGCGTCCCCCCACTGGTGCTGCCACCGCGGTCACTGTCACGTGCGCCGGCGGCGAGGCGGCGATCGCCATCGAACATGGTGACGGTGACCGTCCCGCCACGCGTACCCTGTCCTTGCTCGGAACGGCATTGATCGCGCGACCGCAAGTAGTGGCGCTCGCCGTGACCGAGTTGCTCTTCGCCGATCGGCGACGTCGAAATGAGCGGTCCCTCCAGCGCGCCCAACAAACACCACCGCCCGCGAAAGCGACGGCAGCGCCCGCGGCGCCGATCTTTGTGGCGACGGCCAGCCACCCCGGCCCGACCGTCGCCGACTCCTCTGGAACGATCGCACGTCAATCAAGGGCCGAGCACCTCGGTCACCTCGAGGCTCGCGGTTCTGCGGTGGTGTTCGCCAACGCACCCGTCCTCTGGGGCGGCGGCATCGGCTATCAGCATCTTGTGCGCGCGCCCTGGGGTCTGGCCGCCCACCTGGATCTGCACCACGGGCTGCGCCAGACGACCCTCGGCGACGTATCGGCGGATGTCATCTCTGTCACTGCCATCGCCTACGGTCAGATCGCCGCCCGAGACGTGACGTGGCAGGTTGGTATTGGTGTCGACCTGGGTGCCGGCCGCCTGCGCGGCACTCCCGGTACCGGATCAGCAGCCCAAGGTAATCAGCTCCGCCGTCCGCTGGGAGGGCTGCTGGCTCGCGCCGCGGCTCTGGTGTCGCCCGTCGGACGTCTCGCCATGTCCCTGACCGCAGAAGTCGGGTGGACATTGTTGCCCTTGCGCGCGCAGGTGGACGGCGACGATGCAGTCGAGCTGCGGGGTCTCTTGATCGGTCTGTCGCTGGGGATCGGCGTCGAGATATGAGGAGGATCGTCGTACGCCACGCGCTCGTCCAGTCGCTGGAGCACAAGAGTTCCGCGGTTTATCTGGCGCCGCGCTCTCGCCGATCCCGTCCTCGTCGTCCGTCACGGACGACTCCTCGCTCACAGGCCTCGACCCGGCCGGCGTCTCCGACTTCGGTCGCCGGCGCTCCTGGCCAAACCGCCCGAAAACCGTGCTAATAACAACGGCCGCCGTGGAAAAAGTAGCGAGGACGTCCAACGGAAGCACAGGAACAGGCGTGGTCTTGTCGCTCCTTGCGGCGCTGGCGATGTCATCGCTGGCCTCGTATTCCATTGGCTGCGACGGCACCACGCCCGGTCGGACCAATACAGGAGGCACCGTCGGATCGGGGGGAGCCGTCGGCGCGGGAGGGACAATCGGGTCAGGCGGCACCATCAGCATAGGGCCCAGAACCTGTGACCCGGCGACACCTGCCGGAGGCGCCACTGGTAGCGGCGGCGGTTGGCAACTTGGTTCGGGGGGCGCCACCCCCGGCGGAATCTCGGGCGCAGACACGGGAGCCTCCGATTGCCCGATTGTAAATGATCCACTCATCAATAACCCCGGCAACGGCCACACCGTGTCCGTCCTTCTGGCGCGGGTAGTGAGTCGCGCCAAATTCTATTTCGGCTCGCCGGCCACCGTGTCCTGGACCGCGACTGACAGGCTTTGCGAACCGACCGGCACCCTCTCCAACACCACCGGGTTTGCCGTCAACCTCACATGTGCCCAGGCCGGGCCGGTATGGCTGACGGCCCACGTCGGTCTCGAGGGAACGTCGTGCGACACCTCCGAGACCTGGATATTCCAGTGCCAGGAGTAACTTCCCGAGAGTGTCAACCGAGGTTAGTGGCAGGAGGCGCGTTCGTTCGCGATTGCCGCCGAGAGGTTGGCGACGTTGAGCACCCCGAGACCTGCGCCCGGTTCGTAGCCCGGACGCCCGGCGTAATACCAGTTGTCGCCTGTGACTATGTCGGTCAGCGGGGACGAGGCGCTCTTGGCGTAGGAATTCTTGAAGCGGTAGAGCATGGGATTCCACAGACCAATGCGGCCCCCGGCCGCCTGCTCCAGCAGGGCGCTGACGCCGTTCAGTTGCGGCGCGACGAAGCTGGTACCGCCATAACCCGCCAGAAGGCCGCCGTCTAAGCTCGAATAGACCAGGAAACCGGAGAACGGATCCGCGTCGAGCGACACGTCCGGCAGGTTGCGACCGGCGAAGCCCGCCGGGAGCTCCAGCAGATGCTGGGGGCCCGAGCCGTCGTCGAATATCAGGCTCTGCCCCGGTTCGGTCACGCGGATGCCGGCCGTCCGCGTCTGGTACCACGGCGCGGGCCAAAAAATACTGACGCCACCACCACTGCCAAGCGGAAAGAATGCGTTTTCGTCCGGTGACCCGATGACCTCGATGAAATAGTCCCGCAAGTAGTCCCAGCCCCACACCTGCTCGGTGGGCACGACCAGCGGGGGCGTGCCGGGGCCGAAGCTCTTGGAGATCGGCGTGGTCGTGCCCCCAGCCGCCGTGATGGCGGGATCGGAGGCCGGCGAGTCCACGCTGAGCAGGTTCGGAAAGGGTTGGTTGAACCCGCTGT
>JBDSME010000366.1:0-10163 GCA_039916065.1 Polyangia bacterium | reverse complement strand
ACGGCGCCGCCCGGCGTCGCGCCGACAGCCGCCAACTTCGATCCCGTGGACGCGAACATCCCTGCCATATATCGCTGGCTGGACAACAGAGAGACCCCCACCGCGAATGGTGCGGTGACCGATCCAGAACTGCATGCCGCTGGATTCACGCCCCTCGGGCGGTCTTTGTTTTACGCAAAGGTGTACTACGACGGCGAAGTGAAGCCGAATGACCCCAAGAGTTCATGCCGCAAGAATGTCGTGGTCCTGGTCACCGACGGTGCCGATACGTGCGACGAGGCGACCGCTCCCAGCCCCACAATGTTCAACCTTACGACCTGCACGGGGGGGCCGGCGTTCAATCCATTTCACCCGGTCGTTCAGGCGTGTCAGGCCTTTCGCAATTCCGGCATCAAGACGTACATGATCACGGACAGTTCGCTGCCTGCCCAGAATCTGACCGACGCCGACCGAATCGCGGCGGCCGGCGGTACCGTTTCCGCAATCCGGGTGTCCCTGACCAACGCCAATGCCGCCAAGGCAGCAGTGGTGGGCATCATCGCCGAGACGGTGCCGCCCGCAGAGACGTGCAACGGGCTGGACGACAATTGCAACGGGCAGATCGACGAAGGGGTGAAGAACATGTGCCCCCTCGATCTCACCGGCACCTTGAAGCATTGCGCGGTGGAGACGGCGAATTGCCTGGACGACGATTGCGACGGCCTGATCGATGAAGGCTTTCCCCTCAATGCTTGCGGCAAAGGGGCCGGCTGCCCCATCCCTCCCGAGGTCTGTGACGGCATCGACAACGATTGCGACGGCGACGTGGACGAGGGCTTTAACGTCGGGGCCGCGTGCAACAACGGACTCACCGGCACCTGCCGGCGCGTCGGTATCTACGAATGCGCGCCGGACAAGATGGGGGTGACTTGCAACCTCACCGGGGCGCCCATCGCGACCGAGGTGTGCAACAACATCGACGACGACTGCAACGGCATGATCGACGACGGGCTGGGCATCGGTCAGGGCGTCGGAGTGGACTGCGGTATCCAGGGGCAGGGCTGCAACAAGGGCATCACCAAGTGCGTGGCTGGCAAGATCATCTGTGACTCGACCGCTCAACCCAGCACCGAGATCTGCAACGGCAAGGACGATGACTGCAACGGCTTGATCGACGACGGGGTCTTCCCCGGGGTGGGCGACTCCTGCTTGTGTCCCGGTTTGACCCAGGCCCAGGTTGATTCGGGCGGCCTCTGCCGTGCCGGTAAGAAGGTATGCAAGGGGGTGCTGGGCGTGGTGTGCGATGGCTGCGTGTTGCCGCGCCCCGAGATCTGCAACGGCAAGGACGACGATTGCGATGGCGTCGGCGACAACATGGCCATGTGCCCGACCGGTTTCGGTTGCATGGAAGGCTCTTGCGGCATGCTTTGTCGCGGCGGCGAATTCACCTGCCCTCCGGGCTACGACTGCGTGGCCGATTACTGCGTGCCCAACCGCTGCAAGAATGTCCAGTGCCCGGCAGACAAGCATTGCGACAGGGACACCGGCAACTGCGTGGACATGTGCTTCAACGTCACCTGCCAGCCGGGCCAGACCTGCATGGGGGGCAAGTGCCTGGATTGTTCGAACAGCCCGCTGCTGGCCTGCGCGGCCGGTCAGACCTGCGTCGGAAGAAAGTGCGTGGAAGACAGGTGCTACAACGTCAAGTGCGGTGACAGCGAGTACTGCTCAAACGGGTCGTGCGTGCGCCTGGCCTGCAGCCCGGCGTGCGGCACCGACGAGAAGTGCGTCGCCGGCAAGTGCGTGCCGTTCAAGTGCACCCAGTCGTGCGCCGACGTGGTCGAGTTCTGCGACTACGACACGGGGTTGTGCACGCCGAACATGTGCGCTGCCAAGACCTGTCAGTTCTGTATCCAGGCAACCGGCGAATGCACACCCGATCCCTGCGCCACGGTCCACTGCCCGGACAACGGCTGCTGGACCTGTGAGCGGACTCCTTCGGGAACCGCGACCTGCAATCCCAGCGCCGCTTGCGGCATGGTGAGGACGCTGGCCGCCAGCAAGGGCGGAGGCTGTGCCTGCGATGTCGGCGCTGGCCCTGACATGGGCGCGGGAGGTCGCGGTATGCTCGTTTCGCTGCTTCTCGGCGTGACGCTGTTCGTGGCGCGCCGCCGCCGGGTCACCATGCAACGCACCCCCACCAGACCCACGCGCTAGTCGCTAGAAACTTCGGCGGCCGGGCCAGTCCTCTGCAGGCGGTGGGGCGGGGCGGTGGGGCCGTTGTCCATGCTAGATTCCAGGGCGAATTCCATCATGGCTCAGCATGGCCGCTACACAGTCGTCCGTAAGCTCGCCAACGGCGGGATGGCGGAGATCTTCCTGGCGTCTCAGCAAGGGCACGAGGGCTTCCAGAAACCGGTGGTGCTGAAGCGGATCTTGGGAGCTATTTACGCCGACCCGCAGTTCCGAAACATGCTGATCGACGAGGCTCACATCTCGATGAGCCTGACCCACAGCAATATCGTGCAGGTGCTGGATCTCGGGCTGGCGGGCGGGCGGTACTTCCTGGTGCTGGAACTGGTTGACGGGTGGGATCTTGGCTACGTGCTCCAGCGCGCGCGGGCCGTCGGATTCCCCCTGCCAGCGGGATTGGGTCTGTTCATCGTCACCGAGGTATGCCGCGCCCTGGCCTATGCCCATTCCAAGGCGGGCGCCGATGGTCACCCGCTGGGAATCGTGCACCGCGACGTTAGCCCGAACAACGTGCTGATCAGCGAGCACGGCGAGGTCAAGCTGGCGGATTTCGGTATCGCCAAGGCGATGAACAAGCGCGCGCACACCGAGACGGGGGTGGTGAAGGGCAAGGTGGCCTTCATGTCGCCGGAGCAGGGGCTGGGCAAACCGATCGATGGCCGGTCCGACGTGTTCTCGCTGGGGACGTTGCTGTACGTGGTGTCCGTGGGGGTGAAGCCGTTCGACGCTCCTACCGACCTCGAGACGCTGTTGCGGGTGCAGCGCGCGGACTTCAAACCGCCGTCGCGGGTACGGTCGGATCTGGGGCCGGAGATCGAGAGCGTGATCACCAGGGCCATGCGCTTTTCGCCTGACGAGCGTTATCAGACGGCGGACCAGATGCTGCTGGACCTGGAACGCTTGTTGCGCTCGCTGCACGGCGGCGTCGGTCAGACGGAACTCAAGCAATACCTGGCCGAGCTTGGACGGCGGGACGGCGTGCCGCCGATCGGGCGCGCCCAGCCGGTGGTCGAGGACCAAGGTGTTGCCAGCGGCGCAGAGCTGCGCGAGGGAAACGCCGTGGTGCTGGCCGACGCGCAGGACGAGCTGGCGGAAGAGCGGACCGATCTTGCCGAGTTCATGGCCGTCGACGGTCAATCGGGACCGCGGCTGACCCGACGGACCACCGATTACTCGCGCGCCACGAAAGACGGCGGCGCGGAGAGCAGCCCGCCCCGGTCCGGTCGCCGCCCGCTGGAGCAGGTGGATTTGCGTCTGGACACGGGCGGCCGGGAGCAGACACCCCCGCGATCGCCCCGACGACTGGTGGAGGAGCTGTCGATACCGGAAGGAGCCGCGGACGACGCGCCTCCCATGCGCTTTCGCCGCCGGAAGAGTCGCGCCATGCCCACCCTGGTGGCGCTGGCGTTGTTGCTCGGTGGAGGCTACGCGGCTGCGCGCTACTTCGGAGTCATGGATCAGATCCTGGCGGCCGCGGGAGTGTCGGGGGAAGCGCAGAAGGACCAGCAGGCGCCCGGTCCCGCCCAGACGGCGCCGTCCTCCCCGGCCGGGGAGGCGCCGGCAGTTCCCTCCAAGACCATGGCCGGGAAAGCGAGGCCGGTGACCGCCCCTTCCGCGCGCGGGGCCGCGCCAGCCGGTACAGGACATCCCACGCCCGCGACGGCGCCGTCGGACACCACTGCCCCGCCTACCGAAGCGCCAGCACCGGCCGCGGTTCCCGCCGCGGCGGAGGTTTCCCCGCCGCCCGGCACCCGGCCAGCTCCGACCGCAGGCGGTGGCGGTCAGACACCGCCGCCCGACGAGGCGACCACGCATCAGGCAGGCGGGAGGCCAAGGACGTCGGAGGCAGCTGCACGGGCCGAGCGGACCTCTTCGCGCACGAAGCCTCGTGGGACCACGTCGGGCAGTGGCGACTCTCGGGATGTCTTCAGGGCGAGCGGCAAGCGGGTGCGGGCCCTGTCTCAAGGACTGGATCAACTACCGCCCGGTACGATTCAGATTTCTCCTCCCGCGCCTGATCCCACACCAGCCCCTTGACGCTTCCCGGGGGACCGAACGGCAGCAAAACGCCAGACGCAGGTCCCGGCGGCTCGCGGTGGTGGGTTCGTCCGGCCACCACCAGGTCGTTCGTGGTGGTGATGAGCGTGGCCTCGGCGGCGGCGGCGGTGGCCCTGGCGATCGGGGTGCGTCCGCTGTTCCAGGCGGCCCGCAGCCGTCGGGCGGCCATCGCGGAGTCCCAGCGGCTGGAAGACGCGACCCGCGCCGCAGACCGCGGTCGCGCCCGGAACGGTGGAGTCTCGGGGGCCGCCGTCCTGGTGCGCGTAATCAGTCCAGGAGATGCCGGCAAACCAGGTGATGCCGTCGCTCAGCGCATCGTGGCCACCCCGGCGCCCTGGGCCCTGGCCGTCGGTGAGCGGATCCGCATCGCGGTCCAGCCGGGCAGCTTCCGCTTCCTGTTCGTGTTCTCCATCGATGAAAAGGGCGTGGTCAGCCCCCTGTTTCCCGACAGCGGTGAGAGCCTGGCCTTGCCCGGTCACGCCGTCGGGGGGGCGCCGAATGCCATGCAGCTGCTTCCAGAGACCCTGGAGCTGACCGGTAAGGGCGCCGCCGCCGAACGCCTGGTGATCCTGCTGACCGACCAACCCCTATCTCCCGGCGTGGTTCAACGTGCCGCCGTCGCGGCTTTCCAATCCGCCGGGCGCGACCTGGAGCGGTTTCCACGGCTGGCCCTGCCCGGCGAACAGTTCCACCGGTTGTTCATCAAGCCCTCAACCTGACGGCGCGGCAGCTACCGCCCGGAGTCGGTCTTTCTCGCACCCGTCCTGTTGCGCTATGATAAAGGTCTTATTGTGATCCATGCGCGGTCCACCGCGTCCATAAGAGGCACCTTGGCAGAGCACTTCCGTCGAATAGATCCCCGTTACGATCGACAATTGAGCGTCGAGATATCCTGTAACGGCGAAGAGCAGATCGGCCGCAGTCGAAATGTCTCGCTGGGTGGGATGTACCTTGAGGGGCGAACGGCCCTGCCCATCGGCGCGACAGTCAACGTTCGTTTTCACATCCCCACGCAGCCGGAGGCCGTGGAGGTCTCCGGCGATGTTCGCTGGGTGGTCAATTCCCCCGGCAGCAGCGAAGTGGGTATCGGCATTCGCTTTCAGGGACTGCGCGCCCGCGACGTCTGGGCGCTGAACCGCTTCTTTCAGACCGCGAGTTAACGCGCCTTCGGCGCTCGCGGGAGGGCTAGCCCGCCCGCGGGCCCACCCGCTTGCCGTCGATCCCGGCGCGGCAAAGCCGCGCCTCCCGGTGCTTGGATCGGCCATGCGGTCGTCTGAAACCTTGCCTCATTCGCTAACATTCTGATCGGAGTTCTAGTGCGCCTCCAATCATCCGCGCAGCGACTCGGGTAGCAGGGGCGACGGCGTGCCGGTATAGGTGATCCAGAGCTGATGCGCGGCTCGGGTCATCGCGACGTGTAGTAAACGGCGCGCGTCATCCGACAGGGGATATGACGCATCGGTCACCTCCAGCAGGATCACGATATCGAATTCCAGGCCTTTGGTCTGACGGACGTCGGTCACGTCGATGCCGGCGGTGAACGAAAAATCCTGATCGGCGACGATCCGCAGCGACGGTATCTCGATCTCCGCCAGCGCCTCGTAGTAAAGGCGGGCTTGCTCGGGGTGCCGCGCGATCAACGCCACGGATGCCGTGGGCTCGGCCCGCATCAGCTCCACCAGCGCATGCGAAAGGAATTCAGTCGCCTCACCGGCGGAACCGAACCCAAAAGATTCGACCGGCGCTCCGGTGCGCGGCGCCACCGGGCGCACATCGCCCATCAGCGGCCCCAGCACATGCTCTGCCGCGTCCACGATCTCGCGCGTCGAACGGTACGAGACACGCAGCGGTTCGACCCGTTCGTGCGGAATGCCCAGATCGTCAAGCATCTGGGACCAGCTGGAAAAGCCGTGTTCGGGTGCGATCGCTTGCGCGACATCGCCGGCCAGGGTGACCGACCGCTGGCGGGTGGTGGTCTCCAGAAGCACGGCAAGCTCCACCGGCGAAAAATCCTGCACCTCGTCGACCATCAGGTGCTCGACCAGCAGGGGACCCTTGGGGCCAGCAAGAGGACCGCGCTGAATCTGATAGATGCGCAACAACAACGCGTCGTCTTCGGGGTCCAGGGCGTAGGACTCCGCGTCTTCGTCGGGGTTACGCCCGCCCGTTCGCATGCGGTCGCGCTCCACGCACCAGCGATGCACCTCGTCCAGCTGGCCCGCCGAGAATGTCCCCGGCGCGTGGCGTTCGAACGCGGCGCCCAGGGCGGTGCGGTCGGTCAAGAAGGAGGCCCATTCGCCGACAACGTCGCGCGATCGGGACCGCATGCGGCGACCGGCGGCTTCCACGGCGTTGCGGGTGGCGGGGTCAACGCCTGCGGCTTCCTTGATCCATCGGGCCAGCGCGGTGACCCGCTGATCCACGGGGGTGGGGCGGGTGGCATCGGGGCGCGAAGCGGAGCCCGTGCTCGCGTGCTTGACTCCTTGTTCGGGGTCGATGGCTGTCTTGTCCCAGAAGGCCACCACGGCCTCCGCGCCCGGCCGCTGGTCAAGCTCGCGCTGCAACTCGGCGCGGCACCAGGCCGAAAGCTGGTGCTGCCGGTCGGCGAGGATCTTCAGCATCGCGCCGTGCGCCTTGGCCCGCATGACGATGGGGGGGGTGTCCTCGGTGACCGGCGCCTGAAACGCGGGCAGGGTGGCGCGGCGCACGTCATCCGCCCAGTCCGAAAACGTTCGCACCGCGACCCCGGGGACATCGAGCGAAGGGAGGACCCGAGACACGTAGTTGGCCAGCGCGCGTTGGTAGACCACCACCAGCACCCGATCGGGCTTGAAGCGCTGGGCGTCCGCGAAGACCAGGTAGGCGATGCGATGCAGACCGATGGTGGTCTTGCCACTGCCGGCGGAACCCTGGACGGCGATGAGCCCCGAGGTCGGGCGCGTCACAAGCTCGAACTGGCGTGGATCGATCAGGGCGGCGATGGCTGGCAGGTGGCGATCGGCCCGGCGGGTACCCGTCTCGTCCACGCCCAGGCGGCCGCGAACGGCTGCCGGTGCCGCGGCGCCACTGGCGGCTGCCCCCACTCCGGTGGCAGGCGCCCCCGCGCCAGCCGCCGGCGTCAGCGTGGCCGTTCCGTCGCGGGCCACGGACAGCCTGGCCTGGGTCGCGGCGATCTCCCGCCACCCCGCGGTGGCACGATCGATCGCATAGGTGCCGCCCGGAGAGGACACGCGCCGCAGCTCGGAGTCGACGATCGCCACAGTGCGGCGGGCCAGGATCTCCCCCTCCACCAGGCGGTCGCCCAGGCGCTCCTCGTAGGGGTCACCTTCCTCATAGCGGTAAAATAGCCGTGACACCGGCGCGTTCCGCCAGTCGACGATCTGCACGCCGCCTCCAGGCTCGACGAAGCTGCGTGCGCCGATCAGCACGTCGCGCCGGCGACCCCCCTCGTCCAGCCGCAGGTGCCCGAAGTACGGCGACTTGCGGTCAACCGGCGGCGATTCACCTTTGCCGCGCTGCTTGGACAGGGCCTCGATCCGGTGCATCTGCTCCAGGATCGAGCCCTGGTCCTCGGGCTTCGCCTCGGCCAGGGCATCGCGCAGCTCGATCATCGATCCCAGATCGTCCACGACGGTGCGGGCGCGGCGAGGCGCGGCGTCGAGCTTGGTCATGACGATCCGCAGCAGCGTCAGCTCCTCAGCCACCACGGGCGGCACGGACGGTGAGGGCTGGGCCCGACCGTCTGCCTCGTCTTGCCTTTGGGGCGAACCGGCGTCTGCGGACGATGCCGCCGCGACGTTTTCCGCCGCCGTCGATCGATCGCGTTCCACGGTGACCGGCCAGCATACCGGCGCCTCCGGGCGCTGTCACGTGATCGGGGGAGCGCGGCGCCGTTCTTAGACCATGTTCTTAGACTAGGCGTCCAAAAAGAGTGGCGTTGGTGGCGCGGTCGATGACCACGTCAGTCAGTCCGCCCGGCTCCACGCCTGGACCCGCCGGGACCAGGACCGCGCGGAAGGTGTCGGTCCGCCCGAAGAACTGCGCGGCGTTCCGCTTGGAGGGTCCCTCGACCAAGATCCCTTCCCGGCGTCCCACCTGCTGCTGATAGATCTCGCCGGTGATGCGGTGTTGCAAGGCGATGATCTCGGAGAGCCGGCGCTGCTTGACCGGTTCGGGCACCGTGTCCGGCATCTTGCGCGCGGCGGTGGTGCCTTGCCGTTCGGAGTAGACGAACATGAACGCGGCGTCGAACCGACACTCCTCCTGAGCGCGGAGGATGGTCTGGAATTCCTCTTCCGTCTCGTCGCAGAACCCGACCAGCAGATCGGTGGTGATGGCGATGTCGGGGATCTCGGCGCGTAAGGCGCGCACCAGGTCGACGAACTGCGCGTAGGTGTAGCCGCGTCGCATGCGGTGCAGCACCGCGTCGGATGCGCTTTGCAGCGGCAGGTGAACGTGCTTGCAGATCTTGGGGTGGCCCGCGATGGCGCTGATGACGTCGGCGGAAAAATCCAGCGGGTAGGGAGAGGTGAAGCGAATTCGCTCCAGGCCTTCCACCGTGGCGACCGCCCGCAACAGGTCGGCGAAGTTCACCTCTTCATAACGATAAGAGTTCACCGTCTGCCCCAGAAGCTGCACCTGCTTGTAGCCCGCGGCGGCCAGGGCGCGGGCCTGTCGAAGCACCTCGCGCGGGGAGGTTCCGCGTTCGCGACCGCGGGTGTAGGGGACGACGCAGAAGGTACAGAACTTGTCGCAACCACGCTGGATGGTGATGTGGCCGGTGATGCCGTCGGTCATGTCGCGCGCTGGATCCAGCCCTTCGTAAGTCTCGGCGCGGTCGAGCAGCGTATCCTTCACACCCGCTCCGGGCCGGTGTTTGGGAAGGATGTCCCCCCGCCGCTGCTGGTGGATTTCTTCGACGTGACTCACCAGGCGCCGATACCCGTCGGGACCGACGACAAGGTCGACGTAGGGTGCGCGGTCGAGAATCTTTTCCTTCAAGTGCTCGGCCATGCACCCGGTGATGCCCACGATCACTCCCGGGCGGGCCTTCTCTTCGGCCAGCATGCTGACGCGTGCGAAGACCCGCTCTTCCGCCTTCTCGCGCACGGCGCAGGTGTTCAGCAAGATCAGGTCGGCGCGCCCCGGATCATCCGTGCGGCCGTAGCCGGCGCGCCGGAGCATGCCCAGGGCCATGTCGGTGTCCGCCACGTTCATCTGGCACCCGTAGGTCTCGATATAAGCCAGCCTGGTGACGGGGGGACTCTCCCCATCCGTCAGCACCGGTGTCGCAGACACCTCGCGCGTCGGAGGGGATGGCGGGGCGATGCCGCGAGAAGACCGCAGTTGGACCAATTCCGACACGGGGGCGGAGTGTAGCAGCGTATCGGGGTGCCAGATGCGGATCGTGCTGGGAGCCGCCTTTCCCGCGCCTCACCGGTGGTACCGTTGCGCTGTGAACGCCGACAAGGGCCGCCGGGCCACGCAGATCATTGCGCGCCTGGGGATGAAGCCGCACCCCGAACGGGGATTTTTCGTGGAGACCCACCGGGCGCCGGTGACGGTGAGCGCGGCGAGTCACCCGGGTGCCCGGGCGGCGGCAACGGCCATCTACTTCCTGGTCACCGCGGACGCACCAACCACGTATTTGCATCGGCTGCTGTCCGACGAGGTGTTTCACCTCTACGAAGGGGGGCCGCTGGAGATCGTGCGCCTGTTCGCGGACGGACGCGGGGACGTGGCCCGGTTGGGGTTGGACCTGGCGGCGGGGGAGCGGCCTCAGGTCGTCGTTCCGGCGGGCACCTGGTTCGGCACCGAGCTGGCCGCCGGGGCTTCCCACTGTCTGGTGGGCTGCACGGTGGCGCCGGGGTTCG
>JBDSME010000365.1:0-2688 GCA_039916065.1 Polyangia bacterium | reverse complement strand
GTCGCTTCGTCCTTTGCGCAGTCGGTCGAGCCGCTGCTCCTCTCGGCTTGCCAGCGCTGCCACAGCGACGGGGGCGAGGCGGGTGACTCCCCGTTCTTGCTCAAAGGAGACGGCGCGGGGGACTTCCTCGCCGCCACGCGGCTGGTCGATTCATCCGCCCCTTCGTCCAGTCGACTGCTGTCCAAGATGAGCGGCAACGGACACGGGGGTGGGACGGTGTTCGCCGCCGGATCGCCCGAATATCAGACTGTTCTGCGTTGGATTCAGCAAGGAGCCCTGCCATGAAGCGCGCGCGTTCGTCCACGTCTGTCCTGCTGGCGGTGCTAGCCAGCGGCGCGCTCTGCGCAGCCGGGTGCGCCAAGCTGGAGAGCGACAACCCGGCAGAGTCCGGCTCCGCCACCGTTCCCGCCGTGGTCAGCGCCGGAAGCCACGCCGTGGCGGTGGGAAGCACGTTGGCCGTCACCGCGACAACCGCCAACGGCACCGACGCCAGTTACACCTTCACCAGCGCGGATCTAGCGATCGCCACGGTGAACGAGCAGGGCGTGGTCACCGGAGTGGCGGCGGGTGAGACCACCATCACCATCACCGGGGCCTCGTCCCGGGCCAGCGCCAAGCATCCCATCGTCGTGGTGGCGGCGGACAACAGCGCCCAGGTCCCGAACTACGACAAGTGGAAGATATCGGCTCATGCCGACGGCACCGCGCTGGCGTTCAATGACTGGAACGAACAGGGCGCCGTCCCCGTGGAATGCGCCCGCTGCCACAGTTCGGAGGGATTCGTCGACTACCTGGGCGGAGACGGCAGCGCTCCAGGCAAGGTCGACCAGCAGGCACCGGTGAAATCAGTGGTGCGGTGCCAGACCTGCCACAACGATGCGGCCGACTCTCTCACGTCCGTGACCTTCCCCTCCGGCGTGACCATCACCGGCCTGGGCGGGGAAGCGCGATGCATGACCTGCCACCAAGGGCGATCGTCGGGGGCGGCCGTCGATGCCGCCATCGCCAAGGCGGCCCCCGCCAGCGACGATCAGGTCAGCGCCTCCCTCAGTTTTCAGAACATCCACTACTTCCCCGCCGCCGCCACCCTGTTCGCCGGCCGCGCCAAGGGCGGATATCAGTACGCCGGGCAGGTGTACGACGTCCGCTTTCGTCACGTTGACGGCTACGACACCTGCATCGGGTGCCACGATCCCCACTCCACCAAGGTGCGCTTCAACCAGTGCGCCACCTGTCACACCGGCGTCAGCGACGTATCCACGGCCCATCAGATCCGCATGATCTCGTCCATTGGCATCGACTACGATGGCGATGGCAACACCGCCGAGGGACTCTACGACGAGCTGATCGGCCTGCGCACGAAGCTCGGCGGCGCCATCCGAACCTACGGCACCGAACATCACACGCCCGTCTGTTATTCCAGCGAGGCTTATCCGTACTGGTTCGTCGATGGCGACGGGGACGGCACCTGCTCTGCCGAGGAGGCCAAGGCGAGCAATGCGTTCAAGGGGTGGACGGCCCGCTTGTTGCGCGCCACCTACAACTTTCAGATGGCCTCCAAGGACCCCGGCGCGTTCGCGCACAACGCCAAGTACATCATCGAGTTGCTCCACGATTCCATCACCGACCTGAATACCACCTTGGTGGTTCCCGTCGACATGTCCCGCGCCAGGCGCACCGACGTGGGCCATTTCAACGGCGCCAGTGAAGCCGCGCGCCACTGGGACAGCACGGAGAAGGTCGATGCCACCTGTTCCGCCTGTCACGGTGGCCAGCAGGGATTCCGCTTCTTCGTTCAGTACGGAGTGGCTCAGGTGGTGGCGGAGACGGCCAACGGCCTGGCCTGCGGAACCTGCCACGACAAGCCCGGCGTCGATCCGGCGGCGATCGCGGTGGTATCGTCGGTGACGTTCCCCTCCGGGGTGAGGCGCCAGGAGCCGGGGAATGACAACCTGTGCGAGACCTGCCACCGCGGCCGCGAATCAAAGGCCACCGTCGATGCAGCGCTCGCCACCGGCAAGCCGAAGTTCGTCAACGTTCACTACCTGCCGGCGGGCGCTACCAAGCTGGGCTCCGCCGTGCACGTGGGCTACGAATACGACGGCAAGACTTACGCCGGTCCGTTGGTACACATGGGGGGTACTCAGTGCACCTCCTGTCATGCGCCGGCGGCGAGCCACCACACCTTTCAGATCGCCGACGCCTGGGGCGCCACCTGTCGGGTCTGCCATGCCGACGCGGCCGGCGACCCCAGGAACATCCGTCTGGTGCATCCGTCCGACTACGATGGCGACGGCAACGCCAGCGAAGCCCTGGCCGCCGAGATCGAAGGGCTGGCCGGTCGATTGCTGGCGGCGATGCAGGCGGTGGCGGTGGCACCGGGGGTCTGCTACGCCCCCGGCATCTATCCGTACTTCTTCAAGGACACCGACGGGAGCAAGAGCTGCAGCGCCGCCGAATCAGTGGCATCGAACGGATTCGCGGGCTGGACGGCGCCGCTGGTGAAGGCTTCGTTCAACTACCAGCTCTCGCGCACCGAGCCCGGCGCGTGGGCCCACAACTTCGACTACATGGCCCAGCTCCTTCACGACAGCATCGTCGACCTGGGCGGCAACGTCGCCGGCCTGACGCGCCCCTGAGCGCAACCGGCAGTGCCCAGAACGGGCGCGCTCGGTTAAAGTCAGACGG
>JBDSME010000364.1:0-8361 GCA_039916065.1 Polyangia bacterium | reverse complement strand
CCCTGCTGCGACTGCAGGTCGCGATAACCAGCCGAGGTCTGGCCGTAGCTGTCGACGATCACCGTCATCATCGCCCGCGAGTTGCCGTAGGAGAAGTTAAGCTGCGCCCAGGGATCCGGCACCGTGTTGGTGTACTGCCACTCGATGTAGCTGGCACCGGGAACGCGTGGCTTGCCATGAAGCTGCGTGCCCGATGGTACATCCTTGAGGGTGAACCCAGGACCCGCATTCGCATCCGGAGCGGTTGGCGTGGGAGGTCCCCAGCTGAAGCGCATGGGGCCGCGCATGTAACCGTGGAAGCTGAACTTCCATTCGTCGGCGCCGGCGGACGAGCTGGTGGGGGTGAGCTCTTCGGCGGCCTGCGCGGAGATCATCGCGCCCGAGCCGATCTGCGGGGTGTTGGGCGACAGGCCCAGGCCTGCTCCGCCGGAGCGCGCCTTGTTCGCCTCGTCGGCGGGCGCGCCGGTGGCCGGAAGGGTGTTGGGGGGCACGGCGGAGGGGACCGCGGAGGCGGCGGCGGGTACAGCCGCGGGGGACGCGGACGGCGTCGCGGTCAGGGTGGCGCCCTCGTCCGCTTGCGCGAAACCCGCTTGCGCGGACAGAGAAGCGAACAGAAAGAGAGCGGCGGCGGCGGTCACGCCGCGCGTTCGCCGGCGGGGGCAAACAGCGGTCGGTGAGGTCGGGGCATCCATCCGGGACGTTTTCATTCGGGACCTCTTCGGGGCAATGGTTTTGCTTGGCTTAACGTGAGGCGGCCCAGCGGTGGGAACCGGGGGGCGCGCTGCCGATGGGAGCGGGATCAGACGCGGACGTGCTGGGTGCTGCGGTAGTCACCTAACCGAACGGCAACGAAGCCAGGGACGAAAAAAACTAACGAACACTGCAAGAAATCGCCTTGCCAGGGGACCAGGTAAGCGGGCGGCTGGCAAGTTCGCGCAATCCCAGATCGATGTCAAGGCGGGGCACCCCCGTGTTCCGGCCACGGGAATCGGCGGCGATGCGCGCCGGGATGGCAGGATTTTTGTATTCCCCCTCACCTGGCTCTGGCACCCGCTGTCCGCCCCATGTATGAATCCGCGCAATGGCCAACCAACCGACTGACCCGACCTCAACGAAGACCGGCGCATCCAACATCTGGCCCTGGACCCTGGCGGTGGGGCTGCTGGCTGGCTTCCTGATTGGACGGGAGATGGGGCCGCGCGGCGCCGCCGGCGGCGGTGGGGGCGGCGCGCAGGCCGAGAAGGCAGGCGACAGCGCCAAGGTCGCGGGCAGCGGAACCGCGGCCGCCCCGGCGAAGGTCTACAAGAACGAGAGTGACTTCCCCGCCGGGTGGATGAAGTCCGCCGAGATGATCGGCGTGGCCGGGATCAGCTTCGACGGCATGAATGATGGCCAGAAGACCGCCGCCATGCAGGCGCTGAACGAGCGTGACTGTGAATGCGGCTGCGGCATGGGGCACATCGCCGGCTGCGCCAAGAAGGATCCGAACTGCCCGCGCAGCCCCAAGATCGCCAAGCAGGTGGTGGCCCTGGCCAAGGAAGGCAAGACCCTGACCGCGTTACTGACGTACATCGACTCGGAGAACCCCAAGAAGGACGCTCCGTCAGCGCCGCAGCAGGCCCCCGGTCCCAAGAAGGTGGAGATCCCGTCGCACAGCCCGCGCATGGGCGTGAAGAACGCCAAGGTCACCATCGTCGAGTTCAGCGACTTTCAGTGTCCCTTCTGCGGCCGGGTGATCCCGACGGTGAAGGAGATCATGCAGAAGTACCCCAAGGACGTGCAGATTGCGTTCGTGAACCAGCCGCTGCCTTTTCATGACCACGCCAAGGGCGCCGCCAAGGCCTTCCTGGCGGCGCATCGCCAGGGCAAGGCGTGGGAGCTGCACGACAAAATGTTCGCGAATCAGCAGGCCCTCACCGCGCCGGACCTGGAGAAATACGCCAAGGAAGCGGGTCTGAACGTCGCGAAGTGGAAGAAGGACATGGACGATCCCGCCACCGACAAGCTGCTGGCGGAGGACCAGGCGCTGGCCGGTTCGGTGGGCGCCAACGGCACACCCACCTTCTTCATCAACGGCCGCGAGCTGTCCGGCGCGCAGCCGATCGCCGCCTTCGCGACCATGATCGACGAGGAGGTCAAGAAGGCGGACGCCCTGCTGAAGGGTGGGACCAAGCCCGACCAGCTTTACGCGAAGATCATGGCGGACAACATCGCGGCGGCCCCGGCGGCCCCCGCTGCCAACGCCGCGCCGGCGGCGCCCACCGGTCCGGTGAAGATCGATCTCGGCAAGTCGCCGGTGAAGGGGCCGACCTCCGCCAAGGTGACCATCGTGGCCTTCTCGGACTTTCAGTGTCCCTTCTGCTCGCGCGCCGTACCGACGCTGAAGCAGGTCGAAGACACCTACAAGGGCAAGGTTCGCATCGCCTTCAAGCAGCTCCCCCTGCCCTTCCACGACAAGGCGCAGCTGGCGGCGGAGGCGTCGCTGGCGGCGCACGAGCAGGGAAAGTTCTGGGAGTACCACGACAAGCTGTTCGCGAATCAGCAGGCCCTGGATCGTCCCGCCCTGGAGAAGTACGCCGAGGAGATTGGCCTGAACATGGCCAAGTTCAAGACGGCCCTGGATTCGGGCAAGTTCAAGCAACAGGTGGCGGACGACGCCAAGCTGGGTGGCTCCATCGGCGCCACCGGCACCCCCACCTTCTTCGTGAACGGAAAATCCCTGGTGGGTGCTCAGCCGTTCGACAAGTTCAAGGAAATGATCGACGCCGAGCTGAAGTAGTCGGCGGCCCGGTTGCAGGCGCGCTTGACGGCTCGACCTTCAACCGGATATCAACGGCCGGCAGACGATCTTGCGCGACATTGCGACCTTGCGAATTGTTCGTCCAGTTCGCCCCTCCGATTCGCTCAGTCCTGGGAGAAACCAATGATGACCACCCGAGATCCCCGATTCATCGCTCTGTTCTTTCCGTTCTTGGTGACCGGTGCCGTGGCAGCGGCTGGCTGTGTAGCCCCAGGCGCCCAGACCTCGAACGCGGCCGGGGGCGCCCTCAAGGAGTGCGGCCCCGAGGGCGCGATCGATGACTTCGAAGACAACAACAACCAGAACAACGTCGTCGACGGACGTGGCGGCTACTGGTACACCTACGTCGACAAGGTCGGCTCGACGGTGTGGCCGGAAGCGGGCGAAGTGGGTGGAACGTTCACCCCCTCCGAGCCGGGCTACAACTCCAAGTTTTCCGGCGAGGTGAAGGGCAAGCTGGGCACCGCCGCCATCGTGTTCGGCGCGCTGGGAATGAACTTTGTAGATCCCAAGGGTGTCTACGATGCCTCCAAGTACGCCGGCATCACCTTCTTCGCCAAGCGCGCCCCCAACAGCACGGGCAAGGTCCGCCTGAAGGTGCCGGATGTCAGCACCGACAAGGACGCCGGAATCTGCGGCGAGTGCTTCAACGACTTCGGTATGGACCTCAACCTCACCGAGCAGTGGCAGCGCTTCACCTTCCCCTTCCGTGACATGCGACAGATGGAAGGCTGGGGCTCCCCGCGCAAGGCGCACATTGATCCATCCAAGCTGTTTGGGATGCAGTGGCAGAGCCAGGTCCAGGGCGCGGACTACGACTTCTCCATCGATAACGTCGCCTTCATCTGCAAGGGCTAAGGCGGCTTTGAGGCGGCTTCGCCGCCGCAAGGGGCCTAAGAAGGCCGGCAATTTTGATGGGTACCCTGGGAGGGTTCCCATGCCCTCCCACGAAGAGTTCCGGGCGGCAAAGCCACCCTCCACTCACGCGATCCGACCACCCTCGGACTTGCTTAACGGCATAGCCGGTCCAGCAAAGCTGGACCTCCCTGTGCTCAATCGGCCTCGCGATCGCTGGAGACGGAAAGTTACCCAATCGTCGATATCTTGATCGGGTAAGGCACAGGCAGGAAGCATGAGGGATGTCTCCCTCGAAGGGAGGGGTTCAATTGTCCCGATCGCGTCTTTGCGTTGCATTTTTGTTGGCGGCGGTGGGTTTCATGCCGGGGTGCTTGGCGCGCCGGGCGGAGGTGAAGCCGACTGCCACCGCGCCGGCTCTCAACCAGGAGCCAGCGCCGCCGCAGGTGCGACAGGACCTGCCGCCCACGAAGCAGCTACCCTATCGCCCCTGGGAGGCGAAGACCGGGAACGCCTACCTGGATCGCTTCGCGGCGCTCTGGAATGATCTTCACAATCCGGCGAACGGCTATTTCAGCCCCGAGGGCGTCCCCTACCACGCCATCGAGACGCTGAACGCCGAGGCCCCGGACCACGGCCACGAGACCACCTCCGAAGCGTACAGCTACTACATCTGGCTGGAGGCCGTGTACGGGAGGTTGTCGAAGGACTGGTCCTATCTGGATGCCGCCTGGAACAGTCTGGAACGGAACATCATCCCCCGCCCGGCCGATCAGCCCAGCACCGCCACGTACAACGCCCAGCACCCGGCGACCTACGCGCCGGAGCGGGACACCCCGAACCAGTATCCCTCGCCGCTCGACGGCAAGGTGAGAGTGGGACGAGACCCCCTGTACCAGGAGCTGCGCCGCACTTACGGCACCGCCGACATCTATGGGATGCACTGGATCCTCGACGTCGACAACTGGTACGGGTTCGGCAATCACGCCGACGGTGTCAGCCGGCCGGCGTACATCAACACCTTCCAGCGCGGGCCGCAGGAGTCGGTGTTCGAGACCATTCCCCAGCCCTGCTGGGACGAATTCAAGTACGGTGGCAAGTACGGATACCTGGATCTGTTCGTGCAAAATCCGGGCGGCGCGGCGCCCGCCAAACAGTGGAAGTACACCGCGGCGCCGGATGCCGACGCGCGCGCCATCCAGGCGGTCTACTGGGCCAAGGTGTGGGCGGCCGAGGCCGGCAATGGGCCGGCGGTGGCCGGCGTGGTGAAGCGGGCGGCGAAGATGGGGGACTACCTCCGCTACGCGCTCTTCGACAAGTACTTCAAGTCCCAGGGCTGTACCACCCCCGACTGCCCGCCGGCCATGGACGACCGCGGGGGCGCTCACTACTTGCTGTCATGGTTCTACGCTTGGGGTGGATCGGTCTCGCAATCGGGAGGATGGTCCTGGCGCATCGGTTCGTCGGCGGCGCACGGTGGATATCAGAATCCGATGGCGGCGTATGCGTTGGCGGAGATCCCGGAGTTGCAGCCCGCGTCGCCCAGCGGCGCGAAGGACTGGCGCATCAGCATGGGCAGGCAACTGGAGTTCTATCGCTGGTTGCAGTCCGCCGAAGGCGGCATCGCCGGCGGCGCCACCAACGGATGGGCAGGGCGATACGAGGCCTACCCGGCCGGAACACGCACCTTCTACGGGTTGGGATACGACGAGCAGCCGGTCTATCACGATCCGCCCAGCAACTCGTGGTTCGGGTTCCAGGTCTGGTCGATGGATCGCGTGGCACAGCTTTATTACGTGACGGGAGACGAGCGGGCCAAGGTGATCCTGGACCGCTGGGTGCCGTGGGTGGTCGGTGCGGTGAAGTTCAAGGGGGACGACTACGCCGTCCCCAGCACCTTGCAGTGGTCCGGGCAACCGCAGCTCGACTGGAGCGAGAAGACGCAGAACTTCAAGGACGGCGACGAGGCCTTCAACTTCACCCTTCACGTGAAGATCAAGAGCTGGGGCAATGACGCCGGTGTGGCCGCGGCGACGGCTCGGACGCTGGCGTACTACGCCGCCAAAAATGGCGACAAGACGCCTGGCGACAAGAAGGCGCGGCACGTGGCCAAGGAGCTGCTGGATCGCCTCTGGACGAAGTATCGCGACGGCAAGGGCGTCTCCACGCCGGAGGCGCGCGCGGACTACAAGCGCTTCAGCGATCCCGTGTACGTGCCGGCGGGATGGACGGGCAAGATGCCGAACGGCGACGTGATCGACGGCGCTTCCACCTTCCTGAGCATCCGTTCAAAGTACAAGCAGGATCCAGATTGGCCGAAGATGCAGGCGTTCCTGGCGGGGGGGCCTGCGCCGAAGATGTCCTACCACCGCTTCTGGGCGCAATCCGACATCGCCATCGCCAACGCGGCCTACGGCATGTTATTTCCGCAGGACAGCGGCGGCAGCGGCGGCAAGAAGAAAGGCGGAAAGTGATGGCCGGATCTTCCACGGAGACAGTCAAGGCGTTCGAACCGATGGCGTCCGACACCGCCGAGGTGGGCGCGCCCTACAAGAACCCATTCTTGTGGGTGCCCACCAGCTACCTGACCATGGGGCTGATCTACGTCACGGTGACCAGCGCCGCGAACGTGATGTTCAAGAACCTGGGGATGGACAACCAGAAGGCGACGTTCTGGTCCAGCCTGTTGGGGCTGCCCTACACCATCAAACCGCTGTGGGCGCCGCTGCTGGAGCTCTATAAAACGAAGAAGTTCTTCGTGGTGCTGATGCAGTTCGTGATCGCCGGACTGGTCGCCGCCACGGCGTTCGGACTGAAGCTCCCCGGAGCGTCCTGGATGGTGCCGGCGATCTTCCTGCTGGGAATGACGGGGTTGGCGGGGGCCACGCAGGACATCGGCAGCGATGGCGTCTACGTCACCACCTTGGCATCGAAGGATCAGGCGAAGTACACCGGGTTTCAGAGCATGTGCTGGAACCTGGGCTTCCTGCTGGCCACCAGCCTGTTCGTGGGTCTGTCGGGAATGCTGCACGATCAGACGGGAAGCTGGGCGACCGCCTGGATGATCGTGATGCTGGTGATCGCGGGATTCACGTTCTTGATGGGCTTCTATCACGCCAAGATGCTCCCTGCGGGCGCCAAGGCGGTGGACGCACCGCGGGGCGCGGCGGAGGCGATGAAGGTCTTTGGCAAGGCTTTCGTCACCTTCTTCCAGAAGCCCGGCATCTGGAAGATGATCGCGTTTGCTTTCTTCTACCGCTTCGGGCTGGGCCTGCTCGACAAGATGGGCCCGCTGTTCATCATCGATTCGCGCGCCAACGGGGGCCTGGGCTTGACCAATCAAGGTCTGAGCTATGTCAACGGCTTCGGCACCGTGGCGTTCATCGTGGCGTCGGTGCTGGGCGGTCTGTTCGTGGCCCGGATGGGTCTCAAGAAGTCGCTCCTGGTCCTGTGCCTGTGCGTGAACATCCCCAACGCCACGTTCTTGTACCTGAATCAGAGCATGACCACCGACCTGCGAATCATCACGGCGGTGGTGATGATCGAGAAGTTCGGCTGGGGCTTCGGCGCCGTCGGACACATGATCTACATGATGCAGCAGATCGCGCCGGGGCCGTACAAGACGGCGCACTATGCGTTCGCGACGGCGTTCATGGGGCTGTGCATGATGGTGACGGGCATGCTCAGCGGCTTCATCCAGACGGCGGTCGGCTATCACTGGTTCTTCATCATCGTTCTGGTAGCAGCAACGCCGTCGCTGCTGGCAACGATCTTCGCTCCCTTCAACACCAAGGAAGAAACCGCGAAGGCATAACGGATTCGGATTCGGATTCGGATTCGGATCTGCTTTTGAGCGTTACAGGGTCGGGGCTGCTTACGGGGGCGACGAGCGCGATGCCGGGACCGCTCCTGGAATGGCCGCGGACGGCCATCGTCGCTCGTGCGGCGGGCTGGCATCCGCGGCGCGGACGCCGCGGAGCGCCCTTCGACGTCCCCGTCATCGCGCTCGCCGCCCCCTGCGCGCCCCTCCAACCACTCGACGCGCGCCCATCAGGCAGCATCGACAGGCGATAAGCAAAACGCCGCCGGATCTTTCGATCCGACGGCGTCTGTATTTCAGTTCAGGAGGCCCGGCTTTGCCGGGCCGGCAGACTATTTAAGCAGTCTGTCGGGGGGCTCGTGGGGGGTCGAAGACCCCCCGCGCTATTCTAGCTCGTTGGTGATGATGGGGGCTTTGGCGCCCGAGACGTCGCCGTTGGCGTCGACGGCTCCTAGGCGCTTGAAGCTGGAGAGGACGGCATTGCAGTCGAGGTCGCCCGTGGCTTCGGCGCTGAAGGTCGAGGTGGTGCCGGTGCCGGCGCTGGTGTATTTGGGCTTGTAGAGGAAGGGGTCGGGAATGGAGAATTGCAGGGAGACCCAGGAGGCGGCCTGCCACTCGGCGCCGCCGCCGGGGCACTTGCCAGTGGCCTGGCAGGCGCACTCCGCGCCGGGGACGTTGGCGATGGTGGCCGGGAACTGCTTGGCCAGCGAAGCGCCGGCCGCGTCGACATGGTCGGTCTCGAAGAAGGTCACGGAGCCTGCCCACATCTTGTTGAGGTGGCCGGCCGCTTCCGCGGTCTTGGACCGCTTCACGTACTTGCTGAACGCGGGAATGGCGACAGCGGCCAGGATGCCGATGATCGCAACGACGATCATCAACTCGACGA
>JBDSME010000363.1:0-5018 GCA_039916065.1 Polyangia bacterium | reverse complement strand
GGCGCCGCCTGGCACGTGCCCAGAAGGCCGTCCGGCGAGAGCTCGCAGGCCAGTGATGCCGCGCAGGGAGGAAGTCCTGGGCCGCCCGAGCAGGCGTCACCTTGTTGCGCCGCTCTTCTGCAGATGCCGTTGCCGTCAAGCTCATGCCCCACGCAAGAAAGCCCCAGCTCCGGCGAAGGATCGCACAGTGGCATCTCGAATGTGCGCGGCAGACAGGGCTCACCCTCGCGTGGAAAGCGACGACAGACGTCCGAGACGCAAAGCAGCTGCTGTGCCTGATTGCGGCAGGCCACGATGGTGGCCACGGGAGCGCCCGTGATGTCCAGCGGCGCGATGCAGGCCTGCCCCTCGGCGGCGGGGTGGGCACAAACGAAGTCCGTTCCCCGGCAATACAGGCCCGCGGCGCACTCGTGGGTGAACGAGCAGGGTTGACCCTCGTTCCCGTCTACTCGACAATGACCAGCAGAAACGCTGCCACTGTCGCCCATCGTCGGCGGCAGTCGGACACCCGCCGCGGGGATCGCGGGGTCGAGCAACAACCAGGTCCCTGGCGGACGACAGGTGCTTCCTGGTTCGCACTCTGGCGATGATGAGCAAGCACTGGACGGCGTAACCTTGCCCACCGTCGGAAAGATGCAGCGGTCGAACTTCTGCCAGACCGGCGATGCGCCCGCAATCCTGGTCCCATGTTCGGAAGCGCAGGCGGCCATGGCGAGTGCACCAACGCAGGCGGCACCTAGGTCCGGCGAGAACGACGCTCGGCCCTGCTCGATGGCGAATCTAATCCCTGATGTTCGCTGCACCAGCAATCGCGCTGTCGAGAGCCGGCATTCTGGTTCGGTCAGAAAGCTGGAGCGACCGATCGCATCGATCTCGGGCAGGCTGCAGCACCGAAATTCCCAGCCGCAGATGACTTGAGCCGTGTCAGTGATGAAACTCTCGAGAGCGGCAATCTGTGTCGACGTATCGGCGCCGCTGGTGCTGTCGCCACCTCGTTCACCACACCCCAACGACGCCAGCAGCAAGGCCGCACTGATGAACACCCGCGCCCGGGCTTGCGGCACGGGAAGCACCGAGAGGGTGCGGACTAGCGGCACTTACAACGTGTCCAGGTATGCGAGCAGATCGGAAAGCTCGCCGGCGTTCAGTTGAGATGTTCGACCGTGGCGATCGCCTCCACCACAGAGGGGGGAGAAGCGATCACGTAGCGTCGCGGCGCACCCATCGTGCATGTAAGGCGGGTGATTGGCAACACCGATAAGAGATGGCACCTGGAACGTTCCTCCCGTTCCTACGTCCACGGTTTGCCCGTTGGTCAGATGTTCACCGCTGTGGCATGCGCCGCAGGTGGCACCAGAGGAATCACGAAAGATGGCGCCGCCCCGTTGCACCGCCGCCATATCCGTTGCCGTCAGACGCACCTTCCTTGGCTGCCCGTCGATCCATTCCAGCATGCCTTCCACCTGGTCGGGCTGCAGCGCCGGACCGGCCATTCGCGCGGTAAAGATGTCGCGAACGAGCTGAGGGAAGTCTCTTTCGTCGCCATCCCAGTGGAGCGGTTCTGTGCCGCGGATGCCTGTTCGCAACGATTGCGTGCGCCGCGGGCCAGAGCACGCGAAATTCCAAACGCGCCCATCGTCGTCGCCTTCGGCGTGACAGGATGCGCATGCCAGTCCGACGCCGGCGTTCATATGGAACAGGAGATGGCCGGTGTCCTGTCGCCGCAACGGAGACAGTTCGATGGCACCGCCTCCCACCAGGTTCAACACCGCCGGTTCGCGTGACTGAACAATGACTGTTCCCGAGGGCGTGAATGCCACGGCGATCGGCTCGCCCACGACGTCGGGGATGACGCTGGAACATTCCGGCGTCTGGCCGTTCGAGGGGTCGAGCGATCCGCAGGATGTTCCTCCGGCGTCCGGGTCGCATCCTCTCCAGGCATCGAGCAGAGAGGAGGTGCTCGACAAGTACAGGGAGGGACGAAACGGGGATGAGGGACCTTTGGAAACAATATTAGCAGTCGAGTGGCTGTTGCCCGCGGCGACGATGGCGGCCATCCTGCCATCAGCAGACAGGGCGATGTCGACGGGAAGCGGCAGCTGTCCAAGAGCAACGCCTGGAAGTAACGAACCGTCGGCCGTCAGCGCGGTGACGGCGCTATGCACGATCGACTGGCAAGGGTTGTTCCCGCCATAGGTTCCGAATAGGTGCCCCGGTACTTGGTCGGTGACACCTCGTTGATGAACCATCAGCGCCACGCCGCCAGGCATGGCCAGCATCCGCCAGGCTACCGAGGCGGTGAACCGCTGCCCACCGCGCGCAGCTGCCGCGCGGAACTCTCCAGGATTGATCCGGCCGACCAGGGCGCCATCTGCCGAGATCGTCAAGATGTCCGCGGAACGAAAGCGACTGACGCGTAAACGATTACCTTCCACCACCACATCTCGCAGATCACCGTCAAGATGCAGTGTGCGCGTGATCTCTCCTGACCCGACGGCCACGCTGACCAATTCACCGCCAGCGCATGCAACATGGACCAGATCTGAGGTGGCATCGTATCCGAGGCCACGAGGGGCCGTGCATACGTTGACACGTCGCGTGCTCATCCCAGAGACTGGGTCCAGCGTGAGAAGGGCCCCACCGCCCCGTAGCGCCACGTGAACCATCCCGCGCGAGTCCGCCACCACGCGCCCCGGCTCGTCCCCGGTCTGCAGTACCAACGTGGCGGTGACCCGCCGTTGATAGAGGTCGATGACGTAAATCTGGTCTCGATCCGGATCCGCGGCGACTGCGCGTGCACCGTCTGGCATCACCATCAAGGTCCCTCCGCTGATTGCCGGCGGCGTGGTACTGGCTGATTCGGTGGGTCCGATTGCCAGGGACGCCGCAGCCTCAGCGGCCGGGAGACTCCCCGATAGGTCTACCCCCGCACATGTTGCGCCTGCGGTAGCAGTAGTAACGGGAATTCCGGCGACGTTGTGGTCATCCCCCTCTCCATGGCCAGTCGGCGGCTGCTGGGCGCAAGCACCGCCGAATACCATGCTCATACTGCTCACCGTGACGATGAGGCGCCTTCTGAGCTGGACCGCCGACCGCAATCTCATGTGGTCGCCGCTCTCTTCATTTCGAAGGCAGCGGTAAGCAAAGCCCATCCGCAGGCCGTGTCTTGCGTTCATGGCCTGCGATATTGGGCGGGCTTATCTTACTCGCGTCTTACCAAACGCGACCAGAGTCGAATCTCTCTATCTTCGCGTAGATAGCGGGGGCGGCGAAGTCAGGACGCGGGCCATCGGGCGCAGGCTGGTCGCAAGTTGTCTCGTTTGCGCGGACGGATCGACACCCAGGCGCGACCGGAAGGTAGTGGCACAGCGTTCGTATAGGCGGACCGCTTCGGCGACAGCGCCACGCGCGGCGTGAACCGCCATGAGTTTTGCGTAGAGCGCTTCATTGAGCTCGTCTGCCTCCAAAGCTGATTCCAGCAGAGCGATGGCGGGAGCATCTTCGCCAAGGCGCAACCACCCGTCGGCCAGCACACTTGCGGTATCCGCGAAGATTCCTGCCAGCTTTGCACGAGCGCGCACCAGGAAGGTCTCGGAATCGTCCGGACAAAATGGGCCGCTGTAGATACTGCGCAAGCGCCGATCCAGGCGACCGATCCCATCGGCATCTATGTCGGCCGCCGCCTGTTGTGCCTGGATCTTCAGATGGTGAAGGGCCCAGGCATCACACCAAATCCGGCGTCGGTCGAGCCTGACCTCCCCGTTTTCCAACAAGACCAGCGAATCATCCCCGAGGGCACTCCTGAGCCTGTGCAGCGTGGTGTCCAGAGAGGTGCGGCCTTCGGTGGCGTCACGACGTACCCACAACTCGGCGATCAACCGCTTGCAAGAAACGGGACCGCCGCCTGCCGCCACAAGGGCTTTCATGAGCCGCAACGGGCCTGCAGCGGGACGCGCCTGGGAAGGCGGTTCCTTCCCGATCGCTATCGAGAATGGCCCCAAGGTGCGAATCACCAACGGCCACGGCCAGACGGGTCCGGTGTCCTCCGGGGGAGGGGTCATCCCGTACCTTCTCGCCAGCGATGCGACATAGGTCCGCTCGAGGTCCAGCTCGAGCGCGGCCCCGACCAGTGCGGTCCGGCCCTTTTCCGACGCCAATGGTAGCAGGAACACGCCCGACGCGCGCGCGCGCGTAAGAGCGCGGCTCAGCCGCGGTCGCGCAGCGGCCGGACCGTGGGCGAGCAACTCGATCAGCGCTTCAACGAAGTCCTGCGCATTCTTGAGCAGGGGCGACGGAAACGTCTCAAATATCTGGGCGATGCTCCGCCGAGGACCATCGAGTTCGCAAGAGCGTCCACTGAGCGCAAGCAAGACCATTTCTTCCTGGCTGGCCCAGACGGCGCCGTGCAAGAATCCCATGGCCAATCCGAGCTCTACCGCACCACGGAAATGCATCAGTGCCTGCGCAGGTTCATCGGTGGCCGCTGCGTGGAAACCGCGAACGCAGAGGAGTGCGCCGCGCGCGAAGGTCGACGGACGCGCCTGGAAGGCCTCTGCAGATGTTTCGAGGAACCCCTCTACCGCTGCCAAGTCTCCTAGCAGTGTCGCTCCCATACATCCGAAGAGAGCGAGGTCGGCTCGCCACGCCCAGATGCCGTGTCGCTCCGCCAGCGCCAATCCTTCTCTTGCGGCGTGCACCATTCCCGCTGGATCGGCCGTTACGAGCTTCAACCATAGCTCGCCATGAATAAGCGCCAGTTGAGCGAGCGGATCATGCGGGGCCGTTCGCGCCAGCTCGCGGGCCCGGCGCAGTGCGGACTCCGCGTCTTCCAGTCGGGTGGCGCTCGCATACGCCACGATTGCGCAGCCGCATGACGTCACTGCATCTGCGATGCGGTTTGCATCTGGCGGCAACGCCAGCGCCGCATCAGCTGCTCGCAACGAGGCGGAGGTACCAGGCTCCAGACATGTTAACGCCATCAGGCGGCTGCTGCAGACGCGCGCCTCGATCGCCGGTGG
>JBDSME010000362.1:0-5850 GCA_039916065.1 Polyangia bacterium | reverse complement strand
CTGTGCATGGGGGGTGCGGCGGTCGTGGCCCGCCGCATCGGCCAAAAGGATCCCGATGGTGCCGCCCGCGCCACGGTGCAGATGATCATCCTGGGCGTGGTCCTCTCCGCCCTGGTCGCCGTCGTCGGCGCCACCCAGGCCCCCCGCCTCCTGCGTCTGATGGGGGCCGCGCCCGAGACCATCGCCGTGGGCCAGAGCTTCACCACGTTGATGTTGGGTGGCTGCGTGACCGTGGTGCTGCTGTTCATGATGAACGCCGCTTTTCGCGGTGCCGGCGACGCCGCCATCTCCATGCGCACCTTGATCCTGGCCAACAGCATCAACATCGTCCTCGGCCCCTTCCTGATCTTCGGCTGGGGGCCCTTTCCCAGGTTGGGAGTGACCGGCGCCGCGGTGGCCACCACCTTCGGACGGGGGGTGGGCGTGCTTTACCAGCTTCGCGCGTTGCGAGCCGGCAAGGGCCACCTCGCGGTGCGACGCCGTCACCTCCGCCTGGACCCCGACACATTGCGCACCATCGCCGGCATCTCCTCCAGTGGCGTGGTGCAATCCCTCATCGGCACCACCAGCTGGGTAGGGTTGGTGAAGATCCTCTCCGCCTTCGGCAGCGTCGCGCTGGCCGGTTACACCATCACCGTGCGCATCGTGCTCTTCGCGCTCCTCCCCTGCTGGGGCATGTCCAACGCGGCCGCCACCCTGGTCGGTCAAAATCTGGGAGCTCATCAACCCGAGCGCGCCGAGAGCGCCGTGTGGCGCGCCGCCTGGTACAACTTCATCTTCCTCGGCGGCATCGGCCTGCTTTTCTTCATCTTCTCTCACCCCATCGTGGGGGTGTTCTCCCCCGACGTCCGCGTTGTCGAGATCGGCGCCCGCGGCTTGCGCGTGGTCAGCCTGGGTTTTCTCTTTTACGGCTACGGCATGGTGATGACCCAGGCCTTCAATGGCGCCGGTGACACGCGCACCCCCACCCTGATCAATCTCTTCTGCTTCTGGTTGTGGGAGATCCCCCTTGCCTACGTTCTGGCGGGACCCCTGGGATTCGGACCCACCGGCGTGTTCACGGCGATCACCGTTGCCTTTTCCACAATGGCCGTCGTGGCCGTACTGCTGTTCAGGCGCGGCACCTGGAAACGCGTGAAGGTTTGAACTCCGTCGTCAGGCGCGCGCTGCCGGCCCGCGGCTGCGGGAGGGCGACCGCGGTGGCGGAGCCCCCGGCCGTCGCGGTGGCTTGACCAGCGCCACGGCCAGAACCTCGCGCATCGTCTTGACGGGAATGACCTCCACCTTGCTGCGCACATGCTCGGGGATCTCCGTGAGATCCCCGATATTCGCCGCTGGGATGATCACCGTGCGTAGACCGGCGCGTGCCGCCGCGAGCAGCTTCTCCTTGAGCCCACCGATGGGCAGAACTTTCCCGCGCAACGTCAGCTCGCCCGTCATGGCCACGTCGTGTCGCACGGCAACTCCCGAAATCAGGGAGACCAGCGCACAGGCCATGGTCACTCCCGCCGACGGTCCATCCTTGGGCACCGCCCCCGCCGGCACGTGGATGTGGATCTCCCGACCGGCGTAAAACTCCGTCCCCAGGCCCAGTTCCAGCGCCTGCGCCCGCGCGAATGACAGCGCCGCCTGCGCCGATTCTTTCATCACGTCGCCAAGCTGCCCGGTCAAGGTCAAAGAACCCTTGCCTGCCATGGTGGTCGCCTCCACGTGCAACACCTCGCCCCCATACGGTGTCCAGGCCAGGCCGTTGACGCTGCCCACCTCATCGATGCCCGTGCGCTCCTCCGGCAGGTACTTGGTCGGCCCCAGATACTTGGTCACGTCATCGGGCGTTATGGCGGCGCTGGACGTCCCCTTGCGCGAAACGACAACTCGTCCCGAACCACCGTTGCTCGCCGCCTTGCCACTGCTGGCACTGCTGGCACTGCTACTTTCTTCCACCACCCGGCGGGCCACCCGACGCGCGAGCTGCGCGATCAGCCGCTCCAGCTCACGCAGGCCGGCCTCACGGGTGTACTCGGAGATGATCTTGCGCAGCACCGGCCGCCCAATACTGATGTCGCGTGCCGTCAGTCCCGATTCGGCAATCTGCCGTGGCACCAGGAACCGCTCGGAGATGGCCAGCTTCTCTTCCTCGCTGTAGCCGGACAGACGCAGGGTCTCCATACGGTCGCGCAGCGGCGGCGAGATCGACTCTGCGAAGTTCGCGGTGGCTATGAATACCGTGCGCGACAGATCGAATGGTACGGCCAGGTAATGATCGCGGAAGGTGTGATTCTGTTCAGGGTCCAGCACCTCCAGCAAGGCCGCCGAAGGATCGCCGCGGACGTCCGCCCCCATCTTGTCGACCTCGTCCAGAAGCATCACCGGGTTGTTGGTCCCCGCCTGCTTCATGCCCTGGATGATCCGCCCGGGGAGAGCCCCCACGTAGGTGCGACGATGGCCTCGAATTTCTGCTTCATCCCGCACGCCGCCCAGGGAAATTCTCACGAATTTTCTCCCCAGCGCCCGGGCGATGGAGCGGCCCAGCGAGGTCTTTCCCACGCCGGGAGGCCCCAGAAAACACAGGATCGGGCCATGAACGCCCCCCCGGAGCTTCCGCACCGCGAGATAGTCGAGGACGCGCTCCTTGATGTGCTCGAGATCGTAGTGATCCTCGTCGAGGATCTTCTGAGCCAAGGTCAGATCGATGGTCTCCTCGCTGGAGATCTTCCAGGGCAGGTCCACCAGCCAATCGATATAGGTACGGATCACCGACGCCTCCGCGCTCTCGGTGTGCATCTGATCCAGACGGCGAATCTGCTTGTCAGCCTCCGCCTTGACCTCCGTGGGCATGCCCACCCGATCGACCTTGGCGCGCAGCTCGTTCATCTCCTCGCCGTGCACGTCGCCGTCGCCCAGCTCGTTGCGAATCTGGCGAAGTTGCTCGCGGAGATAGTAATCGCGCTGGGTCTTCGACATCTCCTCCTTGGCGCGGTTCTGAATCTGGGACTGCACCTCCAGCAGACCTATCTCTTTTTCCAGCGCCTGGTTCACACGCTTCAGCCGTTCCATGGCCGGATCCGCCTCCAGCAACGCCTGCGCTTCCGGCACCTTCATGGTGAGGTTTGAAGCGATGAGATCCGCCATTCGTCCCGGCTCGTCCACCCCCTGCACCATCATGGCCAGCTCCGGCTGCATGGATTTGCCGAGGGTGGACAGCTTGTCGACGCTCTGACGAACCGCGCGCAAGAGCTGCTCGGCCGCAGCGCTGCGATCGGGAGGCGCGGGAGACGTCTTGTCCATGCGCTCGATGCGCGCCCGCATGAAGGGATCGCTGGAGATCACCTTCAGGACGCGGGCGCGGCAGAGGCCCTGCACCAGCACCTTCAGCCCGCCCTCGGACAGTTTTCGCATCCGCATGATCATCCCAACAGTCCCCACCCGATAGATCGAGTTGGCGTCGGGGTCGTCATCGCCGGCGTTCTTCTGGGCCACCAGGAAACAGAGGCGATCGTCTGATTCCAGTGCCGCGTTCACCGCGTCCATCGAAACCGGTCGCGATACACGCAACGGCACGATCATGTACGGGAACACGACCAAGTCCCGGATGGGCAGCAGGGGCAGCACCTCCGGAATCTCAACCTCAGGCGACCGTTGCGGGACCGTTTCCGGATCTTCAGTCACATAACCACAGTAACAGAAAAGCGAGGAGAGTGAATCAATTGCCCGGGTCCTCGCGGTCGTCGTCCTCGTCGCCTCGCTGGTGCTAGGGGCGGCGAATCGTCAGGCCGATGCGGCCGAGCACCCACATGCGACCAAAACGATCGGTCACCAGATCAACCACCTCGTCGTCGACCAGGCCGTTGGCACGATTGACGACCCCACCGACGGGCGGCGGGCCTGTCACCGTACTGATGGGCCACAATCCGCGCGCCGTACCGGCCCACAGGGTCTCTCCCGAGATGACCAGCGCGCTGGCCGGCAGGCCCTCGCCATCGCGGGTCACCGGCCAATGCGCGCCGGCGGTTCGGCCAATCATTCCCGATGCCGAGGACGACGACGGCTTCGATTTGCTGGCGACAGCGCCCGCAGGGAGATCGCTGCCCATGCGGCGCCAGACCTTCCCATCGAAGTACGCGACACCTGCAGCGGTGGCCACCCAGACGGTGCCGTCGGGCCCAAACGCGAGATCGTTGCAAGTCTCGCTGTCCAGACCTTCGTTCTCGCCCCAGTGCGACAGTTGCCCACCGGCTAGGCGGGACACCCCCAGTGACGTACAGAACCAGATGGCCTGGGGCTCGGCGGCAGTGACTCCCTTCTGGAAACGAATGGCATTGACGTTGCCCGAAATGGGGACCGCTTCGGGTGGACGCGGCTCGCCTTGGCGGTAGGGGCGGTGATGAATGGCGCGTCCAGCGGGGAGCTGAACCTCCAGCACCCCGCGCCCAGATTCCTGTCCCGACGCACTGCGATCACGGAGGGACATCCAGAGATTTCCCTGCGGTGACAAGGTGGCGAAGGTAACAGCAGGTGACCCTTCGCCTTCCACGCCCACCGGCAAGGTCAGCAGTGGCTCCCAGTTGGCGCCATCGCTGGAGAGCCGCGCGATCTTCAGAGTCTTGGCGGCGCCACCCGCTATGAAGTAGACGTTGCTGCGACCGTCACCCGCCAGTGCCATCAAACTGCCGCCGATGGCGTCGTCGGGGATGGGCTTGATCACGCGATCGCCCCCGTCCCAGACCCATCCTGGACCCACGCCGGTGGCGAACACGCAGCGGTCCTGCTCGAGACAGGCGACGGACAAGCCAGCCGCACCCGATGCCAGTTCGCCGCCCGGAAGAAATTCCGGCTGGGAGGCGGTGAGGCGCGCGACGCCGAGAGAACGTGTTCCGACGAAGACCGCCCCCGGCTCGGACGACATCGACGGCACCGCCACGGTCAGGTCCGGAGGCAACTCGCGCGCCTCGGGACGGGCGATCAGCCGAAGGGAATGCAGGTTCTTGTGGGCCGGGGTGAAGCGCACCAGTCCGGGACCGCTCACCTCGCCGCGTTCCACCACCTCCAGGTGATACGCGCGTGGCGCGGCGGCGGCGCCGGCCAGCAACAGTGGTCCGCTGAACGACGTTGCATCGGAGTCCGGCGCCGCGGCAATCAAGGCGACCAGCGGCAGATCGACATCCGCCGTCAGGAGTTCGGGGCCCGTCCGTCTCAGCACCAGGAGGTGCGTGTGTGATTGCGCGCCACGGCCGATCGAGATGCGCGTGCCGTTCGGCAAAAGGGCCGTGCCGACCGGATCGGTGAAGTTCAGGCGGTGGGTTCCCTGGGGACCGAAGCTGGCCAGCACGCGTCGGGCATCGGCCTGCACCAGACCGCGACCGGCCAGTCCCGCCCACGCGGACCTGGCGTCGGTGTCAACGTCCAGTGAAACGACAGGTACTCCTGTCGCTCCTTCGATCGACACGGGAGGAACGGCAGGAAGGGTGCCTTCCCCCGACAGAAAGAAGAGGCCCGCGGGGCCGCCTGCCCAGGTTCCAGAGGAGGGCGCGGCGGCGGACGAAGAAGCGGCGCTGGTCAGGGGAGCAAGATGAGTCATCCCAGCCAGCTTGGCCAGGGACTGGTAGCGCAAGCGTCCACCGGCCTCGGAGAAGCACCCCACCTCCACATCCGTAGCGACAAGGACACGCCCGGCGGCATCGGTCGCCAGCGCCGAGACGCGCTTTCCCACCAGTCCCTGAGCGGCGCCAATCCATTCGGTCGCCGGGGAGTGCGAACGAAGGCGACGCAAGCCACGATCACTGCCGATCCAAACGGTGCCGTCGGCGGTGGTGGTCAGGGCGCGGATGGGCGCGACGTCAGACTGAAAGG
>JBDSME010000361.1:0-5978 GCA_039916065.1 Polyangia bacterium | reverse complement strand
CTGAAATGGGTGGGTGAGTTCCTGGTTGCCCACCTGCGCACTCACGACGTGGCCTGCCGCACCGGGGGCGACGAGTTCATGTTGCTGCTGCCGGATCTCTCCGGTGAGGATTGCGCACCGGTGATAGCCCGCCTTCGCGATCAGCTGGGAAAAGCCAACCAGGATCGCGCCATCCCCGTGAGCCTGAGCATCGGCTCCGCGAGCTGGCCCCAGATTTCGGAGAGCTGCGACAAGATGCTGCAGATCGCGGACGCGGCAATGTACGCTGACAAGCGCGCCCAGAAAGCCGCCCGCGGCGCGTCCGCCACGCGCAGCAGCGTCACCCGCACCGGCCGCCACCGCATCGCCATCGTGGGCTGAGGAGCCAGCACCCCACCGACCTGGGCTTGACGTACCCCCGATACGAGACAAGGTGGCTCGGCGCGCTCAGATCTCCAGCAGGATGCGCTCGGGGGTTTCCACGCAGTCCTTGACGCGAATCAGGAACTGAACGGCTTCGCGGCCGTCCACGATGCGGTGGTCGTAGGAGAGCGCCACGTACATCATCGGGCGGATTACCAGCTGGTCGTCGACGACCATGGCGCGCTTCTGAATGTTGTGCAGACCCAGGATTCCGCTCTGCGGTGGGTTGAGGATGGGGGTGGACATCATGGAGCCGTAGATTCCGCCGTTGGAGATGGTGAAGGTCCCGCCCTCCAGCTCGGCGAGCTGCAGCTTGTTGTCCTTGGCCTTCGCCGCCAGGGCGCTGATGCCCTTTTCCACCTCGGCGAAAGACAGCCGATCGGCGTCGCGGATCACAGGCACCACCAACCCCTTGCCTCCACCCACCGCCACGCCGATGTCGTAGTGGTCCTTGTAAATGACGTCGGTGCCGCGCACCTCCGCGTTCACCGAGGGGAAGGCCTTCAGACCCTCGATGGCGGCCTTCACGAAGAAACCCATGAATCCCAGCTTGATGCCGTGCTGCTTGGTGAACCTATCCTGGTACCGCTCGCGCATGGCCAGTACCGCGGTCATGTCGATCTCGTTGAAGGTGGTCAGGATGGCGGCGGTGTGCTGGGCCTCGACCAGGCGGCGGGCGATGGTCTTGCGCAACGGCGTCATGGGGACGACCCGCTCGCGCGCGCCTTCCTCCGATGCGTGCGTTGACCAGGGCGCCCCCGGGACCGTGCCAGCCGGGGTTCGGGCGACGACGGCGCTGCCGCCGCCATTCCCACTTTGTCCGCCGTTCCCACCTTGGCGCGCTTCCAGCGCCCGAGAAACGTCCAGGGGCTGGATGCGCCCGCCGCGCCCCGTGCCGGTCACCTCGTCGACGGTCAGTCCGGATTCGGCCATCGCCCGCCGCGCCGAAGGCGGCGCGCGCAACGCGGAGCCCTCAGCCGCGCCACCTGCCGCAAGCCCGGCCCCGTTGGCAGCCGTCACTTCAGGCGACCCGCCCCCAGCGACGGGAGCGCCACCGTTCTTGCTCTTGCCGCCGCCGCTGCCGCTGCCTCGACCGGCACCCTTGCCGTCTGAAGGCGTCTCGCTCCTGGCCTGGGGCCTCGCCTCGCTCTTCGCCCCCGCCTGGGCGGCGGTGGCCGGGCGCGCCTCATCGTCGATGTCCGCCAACGGGTCGCCGATGGCCACCGTCTCGCCCTGCTGGCGCAGGATCTTCTTCAGCACCCCCGCAGCCGGCGATGGCACCTCCAGGGTCGCCTTTTCGCTTTCGATCTCCACCAGCGGCTCGTCCAGCTCGACCCAATCACCTTCGGCTTTTTTCCAGGCCCCCACGGTGGCTTCCTGGATGGACTCCCCGATGCTGGGGACCTTCAACTTGAGCGACATCTACTTGATCCCTTTCCCGAATGAATCCGCGAACGCTTCTTGAATCAGCTTGGACTGTTCCAACTTGTGACGCTTCTCCGAACCCGCCGCCGGGCTGGCGGACCGCTCGCGCGTGACGCACGACCAGGGATACAGGCCCAGCAGTTCCCCGGGCAGCTGACGATTGATGTAGGCCCACGCACCCATGTTTCGCGGTTCTTCCTGCACCCATACCACCGGAGTGCCCTGAGGGTAGTTGCGCAGCACATCCATGAGTTCATTCTTGCGCAACGGGTAGAGCTGCTCCAGCCGAATTATGGCGACATCATCCAGGTGTCGCTCGTCCCGCATGGCCGCCAGGTCGTAATAGACCTTGCCCGTGCAAAGCAAGATGCGCTTCACCTTGGCCGGGCGCGCGGCCGCCAGGTGATCGGGAATGATCCGCTGAAAGGCGCCCTCCGTGAAGTCCCGCAGGGGGGAGGTGGCCGCCGGATGTCGCAGCAGACTCTTCGGCGACATGATGATCAGCGGCTTGCGATAAAGCCGCAGCACTTGCCGCCGCAGGACGTGAAAGAGCTGGGCCGGGGTGGTCAGGTTGCAGATCTGGATGTTGTCCCGCACCGACATGTTGAGGAAACGCTCCAGCCGCCCGCTGGAGTGCTCCGGCCCCTGCCCTTCCATGCCGTGCGGCAGCAGCATCACCAGGCCGCTGACCCGGTTCCACTTCGCCTCGGACGAGACCACGAACTGATCGATGATCACCTGGGCGCTGTTCACGAAATCCCCGAACTGCGCCTCCCAGATGGTCAGCCCATCGGGCATGTCCAGGCTGTAGCCGTAGTCGAAGCCGAGCACCCCCGCCTCCGACAACGGGCTGTCGCGCACCTCGAAGGTCCCCTGCCGCTTGCCGGAGATCTCCGAGAGGTGGGCCAACGGCGTGTATTCCGCCCCCGTCTCGTAGTCCACCAGCACGCTGTGGCGGTGACTGAAGGTGCCCCGCCGCACATCCTGCCCGGAAAGGCGAAAGCGAACGCCCTCCTCCACCAGCGATCCGAAAGCCAGCGCCTCGCCCATTCCCCAGTTGCAGGGACGCTCCCCGGCGGCCATCGCGGCGCGATCCTTCAGCACCGTCAGCTTCGGGTGCGGCGTGAACCCCGCCGGAACCGTCGTCAGCGCCCGCCCGACAACCGCCAGGGTTTCTGGAGAGATGGCGGTGGCAACCTCCGGCACCGACGCATCCGACCCGCCGCGCACCCGCGACCAGGCCCCCGCAAAGGGGCTAGGTCGCATGGGCGCCTGCTGCTTGGTCGCGACCTCCAACTCGGCCTCCAGGGCGCGTCTCTTGCTGGCCGCCATCTCGTCGGCGTCGGCATCGGTCAAGTCCTGCCCCTCGCCGAGCGGACGGTCGCGCAATGACTGCAAGAACGCCGTACGAATCGAGCCCTTGCGCTTGATGGCCCGGTACATCAGGGGCTGCGTGAACTCCGGCTCGTCGCCTTCGTTGTGGCCCCACTTGCGGTAGCACCACACCTCGATCAGGACGTCGCGGTGGAATCGCTGCCGGAAGTCCACGGCCAGGTCAACCACCTGGGCGATGGCCTCCACGTCCTCGCCGTTCACGTGAAAGATGGGGATTTGCAGCATACGCGCCACGTCGGTGGCGTAGGTCGTCGAGTACTCGTTGCCCGGGGAGGTGGTGAATCCGATCTGATTGTTGATGACCACGTGGACGGTTCCGCCCACGCGGTAGCCTTCCAGCTCGGACATGTTGAGGCCTTCGGCGACCACCCCCTGCCCGGCGAACGCGGCGTCGCCGTGTAACAGGATGGGCAAGCACCGGACGCGCTCGCCGTCATCGGTGCGATCTTGCTTGGCGCGCACGCGCCCCTGCACCACGGTGTTCACGAATTCGAGGTGGCTGGGATTGAAGGCCAGCGACACGTGCACCTTGTAGCTGGCCCCGTTCGCGCCAAAGACGCGGTCCACGGAATGACCGAGGTGGTACTTCACATCTCCACCGCTCGGCCCCTCCAGTGTGGTCTCGTTGTCCAGAAACTCCGAGAAGATCTGCGCCGCCGGCTTCTCCAGCACGTTCGCCAGCACGTTGAGGCGTCCGCGGTGCGCCATGCCGATGACGATCTCCGAGACCCCCTGGCTGCCGGCGCGGGCCACCAGCCGATCCAGCAGCGGGATCACGCTCTCGCCGCCCTCCAGCGAGAAGCGTTTCTTACCCAGGAACTTTGTGTGCAGGAACTGCTCCAGCACCTCGGCATCGATGGCCTTGGCCAGCAAGCGGCGGCGCTCGGGTAGGCTGAGATCCAGCCGGTTGCGCGTGCTCTCCATGCGATGCTGCAGCCAGCTGCGCAGCTCCACGTCATGAAGGTGCGCCAGCTCGACCCCGATGTGCCGGCAGTAGGTCTCACGCAGCAGGGCGATCAGGTCTCCCAGTGTTGTGCGATCGGGGCCCGCCACGTTCTCGGAACTGAAGACGTTGCCCAGGTCAGACTCGCTGAGCCCGAACTCGCGCATGTCCAGGCTGGCCCCGGCGTTCCGCTTCACCAGACCCAGCGGATCCAGGTCAGCGGAGAGGTGACCCATCTCGCGGTAGGCCTCCACCAGCCGCTGCACGCGCTCGGCGCTGACGGAGGAGGTCTTGCGGATCAACGGCGCGGCGGCGGCCACCAGCGCCGCCACGGCGCGGCCATTGCCGATGCCGCCCGAACTTCCAGCGGTGACGGTGGCGCCATCGCGTCCTTGCGCCACCGGGCCACCGCCGGCGGATTGCCCGCCCCCGCCGTTGATCGTCGAGGTCGCCGCGGAGCTCACCCGCGCGCGCGCGACAGTGGCGAAGATGCTGCGCTCGAAGGAGCGCGGGGGAGCCGGCGGGGGGGCGCCCATCGCTCGAAAGTAGTGCTGCCAGGCCGGGTCCACCGAATCCGGATCGGCGGCGAACTGGTAGTAGAGCTGTTCTACAAAGGCGAGGTTGGCGGCGCCCAGACCGCGACCGAAATGGTCGGGCAGGTCGATGTCCGCGTCGCCGGGAGTCAGAGGAGACTGCTGTGGTCCTTCGTTCATGATGGCAACCCAATCCAGTTGAAAAGGCCCCCGCCACCGGTCATGTGGGGGTTCGCGGCTGGATTGTAGTGTATGCGCGCGCGCCGCGCCTTAGGACCCGAACGGAAATTACGCAGCCATCGGACCGCCGATACATCCCGGCTGGCTTCGTTGCTCGTCGTCACAATACGTCGAGTATTCCTCCTCCTCCGCTCGGGTCCTCACTTGACGATCGCGAGCCGGGCGGTTTTTCCCGTGGGGGTGCGTCGCCGGGCCCGGGCGGTCCGGCGCAGGCGGCGCTTCTCCGCATACATCGCGGCATCTGCCTTCGCCACGAGCTCCGAAGCGATCCGCGAATCGGCTGGCCAGGTCGCGCACCCGATACTGATGCTGATCGGGACGTTCTGCCGGGATCCCGCCCTGATCACGGCTACCCGCAGGCGGGCCATCACCATCCGGGCTCCGTCGCCGTCGGTGTCTGGAAGCAAGATCATGAACTCGTCCCCGCCGGTGCGGCAGCAGATATCCGAGTCGCGCAGACCACCGCGCACCACCACGGCAACGTCCTTCAACAGGTGATCGCCGGCGCTGTGCCCGAACTGGTCATTGACCGACTTGAAGTCGTTGACATCGACCGCCAGAACACAGCCACGCAGGCTGGTATCACGCGAGGACCGGGACAGCTCCTCTGCCAGGCGCTGGTCGAACATGCGACGGTTGGGGAGCCCTGTCAGGGGATCCTGATGAGCCATTCGCCGCAAGACGCGCAGCTCTTCCAGCTCGCGCGTCAGGACAAGGTTTTCGTCCAGCAGGCGGCGCAGTATTATTCGACCGGCATGTAGGGAATCCGCGCCTGGCGAGCGACGTGGCGCTCGCGCCGGGGAAGTGAATCGAACCATTGATCGGACCTCGCATGAGCTTCGGCTCCGACGCGACGTTCGATAAGGACACTTCGACAACTCCGCGCTTGAATCGACAAACGCGCCGGGGGGAATCCCACCGACGCGCCGTCGACTGACAAATGGCGAAGTTTCCGTTTTCGGCGATCGCGAGGCCGAGTGAGCACCGGGAGGTCCAGCTTTGCTGGACCGGCTGCGCCGTTAAGCAACTCCGAGGGGGTC
>JBDSME010000360.1:0-4018 GCA_039916065.1 Polyangia bacterium | reverse complement strand
CGCAAGAACGCTCTCATCTACACCCACGACAACCCCGATCCGGATTCGCTGGCGGCGGCGTGGGGGCTGGCGCGGCTGTTCCGCCACACACTGGACGTGGAAACCACCATAGCCCACGGGGGCATCGTGGGCAGGGCGCAGAACCGCGCCATGGTGGAGAGCCTGGGCATCGAGCTGACCCCCACGGAGGGGCTCAACACCGATCAGTTCGACCTCATCGCGCTGGTGGACAGTCAACCCGAGACCGGAAACAACTCGTTACCGGTAGATCACCGCATCGACGTGGTGATCGATCACCACCCGCCGCGGGCAGAGAGCCGGCGCGCGCCCTGGTGCGACATCCGCCCGCAGCTCGGGGCCTCGTCCACCATCGTGTTCGAGTATCTGCGCGCCGCCGGCGTGCCGCTCGATCCACCGCTGGCGACGGCGTTCTTCTTTGCCCTGCGCACCGAGACCCGCGATCTGGGACGCGAGGCCACCGCCAAGGAACGGCACGCCTATCTGGCTCTGGTGCCGATGGTCGACCACGCGCTCCTCTACCGGATGACCCATCCCAAGGTGCCCCGGGCGCATTTTGCGGCGCTGGATCGGGCGCTGCGCTCGGCGGAGGTCTACGGAAGCATCGTGGCCGTGAACCTGGGCCGGCTCGGCTATCCGGACCTGGTGGCGGAGATCGCGGACCTGTTGCTGTCTTACGATGAGGCCAAGCTGGTGCTCTGCGCCGGATACTACGACAGCAGCGCCTACCTGTCCCTCCGCGCCGAACCGTCGCAGCGGCGCGCAGGTTCGATGATGCGAGCCATCGTGGGCGACGCGGGCGCGGCGGGCGGACACGGCACCATGGCGGGCGCACGGCTGTTCGCGAAGGTTCGATCAGAGCGGGTGCTGGACGTGGAGTTCAAACGGCTGGTCGCCAGACTGTGCGAGGTGACCAATCAACCAATCAGGCCCGCCACCGAGCCCGCCCATCGACTGCTGTCAAACGGACCCTCACACGGGACAGTGGACCGCCCCGTGGGCCGACGGGTTCGCCGCACCGGCTGACGAGTATGACATCGCGACGCGGCGCGATCGTGCGCATGCCGGCGGCGCCGCTTGTCAGACCTGTCGACACCTGGTTTGATCCAGTTCGAAGAAGATGGTTGCGCCGACCACTGCCCGTCCTGCGCCTGCCATGCCTCGCGGCTGTCCGTGGCGGCAAGGGCGAATGCGATGGCCAGTGGTGATGCTGCCCGTGTTGGCGCTGGTTTCGGGCGGGGCTGTGTTTGCGGCGATGCCGCTCGCGCCCGTGTGGGAGTGGGATCAAGCGAGCGGCTCGGGCCCGTCGCCGGCCGCGGCCCTCCCCGCCACCGACCGCGGGGTGGATCGCGGTGCGACACAGCGGACCGGGGAAGCCGCCGTGAAGGCGCAGATGCGCCGCGAAGCCGAGGAGTTGCAGCGCCAGGATGTGGCAGCGGAGCTGGCGCGTCTGGGCCTCACCGTAAAATGGCAGGACCACACCTTGGGAGACCTTCTCGACTGGCGCGCACGGATGCAGACCGCTCAGGCGTTGCGCCTCCACTACGGAGTGGAGGTCGACTGGCGCGCGTCCTCGCTGTCCGAGCTGACAGATATGCGCTTGCGCGCCGCCAAGGCCAGCGAGCTGTCGAGCGGCTACGGCGTGACCGTCGATTGGCAACGGTATTCCTGGGCCGCGCTCGAATCGCTGCGTCGCGAGCTGGCGCGCCTGGCGGCGCTGGAGACAAGTTCCTCCGCATCCGCCCTCGCCTTGGCCGAAGACGCCCTGGCCGGACCGGGGCTTCGGAGCAGGGGGCGTGGCCGGCGCCCCTTCGGCGCCAAGGACCCTGACCGTTTGATGGCGCCGACCTTTGCCTTCGATACCCCGCTGGTCTGGTCGCGACGCCCGGGCCAGGCAACCCGGTGGGATCACGACGCCCTGCTGGTGCCGAAGTTCGTCGCGGTTCCTCCCCCGACCCGGGGGCCCGATGACATCATCAATCCCTGGAGGCGCTCCTTCGACGGAACTCCCCTGGGCACCGGTGGAAATTCGTCCCGGCGCCGCCGGTAGCCAGGTGGTGCGGCGGACCCGCCGGCGCGCGGACAACGCGGCGCAATGCGACCTCCAAGGCGGTGAAAGAATGGGAGAATGGCGGCCGGCAGGCACCGATCCCACATGTCGGCACGCCCGTGTTAATAACGTTAGCCCCATCGCTCGTCACGATAGGCTGCCCCCGCCTGTTCGCGGGCATGCTGGTTTTCACCGAAAGAGGAAACGCCATGGAGAAGCCGTCGTCCACATCCACAGCTCTTGTGTCCCTGATGATTCCGTTGATGGCCGCCGCCCTGAGCGTGCAGTCGTGCGCCGGCGCTGAGAGCCCCAAGACGGGCGGCGCCACGGGCGGCGCAAGCGCCAGCACCGGCGGCCGAAGTGGCAGCACGGGCGGCTCCTCTTTCGGCACCGGCGGCTCGTCCTCGACCAGCACGGGCGGCAACTCGTCCGGCACCGGCGGCAGCTCCGGCTTCGGCACCGGCGGCAGCTCCGGCTTCGGCACCGGTGGCGGCGCCATCATCGGCGGCGGCTCCGGCGGCGCGGCCGTGACCCCCGGCGCCCTCAGTATCATGTCGGGCTTCGCCACCAACGGAAGCTGGAAGGGCTACGCATACACAGGGGCGTTCGGTACAAGCGCCACCATTGCGCCGCTCTGTCCCACGCCGTGCTTCATGGCTACTCCCACTACCATATGCGCCATGGGGACTGTCGGCACCGATCCCATGTCAGCCTCCGGTGCCCTGTTGGGATGGAACGTCAATCAGGCGATGGCCACCACGGCCGACTCGCCTCCCATCCTAACGGTCGCCACCGCCGGCACGGGCCTGGCGATCACTCTGTCAGTCCCGGTGACCGGCGGCCGCGTTCAGATCCAGGACGCCGCAATGCCTCCCAAACAGTGGTGCGCAAACCTCACCGGTGCGTCGGCGATGATTCCTTGGTCCATGTTCAGGACCGAGTGCTGGGGCACCACCGGAACCGCCTTCGCCGCAGGGACCCCGATCTCCGCTGTCCAGGTGGTGGTCCCCTCCAACACGACCACGGCGGTCCCCTTCAACTTCTGTCTGAACGATCTCCACCAGTACTAAGGCGAGAGCGGTGCTCCTGCGCATCAGGAGCACCGGTGTAACTCTGTGGTGCCGGAGAGGAGACTTGAACTCCTAAGCCCGTGAAGGCGGCGGATTTTGAGTCCGCTGCGTATACCATTTCGCCACTCCGGCATTTTGCAAGTAATTACCGTATGTTAGGTGCTATTCCAGCCTCATCGTTTGGAGCATTGGAGCGTGAGTGTAGCTTATGGAGGCGGTGGGGAAAGGGAATGGGCGCAGTCTATCGGCGCGGCCACCTGTGGTCGATAGCGTGGATTAAAAATGGCGCGATCGGCGTGGCTCAAGGATCGGCGCGGCGCACACGCCCTCGGCAGGATGAAGGGATCAAGTGTATACGCCGGTTCGATAGTTGATTCACCTCGCCGCGTAAGGCGTGAGAATCCAGTCAGCGGCTTTCGCCCTTACGTGGCAAATCATCACCGCGGCAGTTCCACTGCCAGCGCGGCGGCGACCTTGAGCGTTGTCTCCGATTGCACGAATGCCACGAGCTGGGCGTCCGCCCACCTGAGATCGGGCGGCTTGACGACCGTTGCATTCAGCCGGCTTTGTGACGCGAAGGAGATCGGAAGGCGGTCGGACAGCCCCCGGACAATCGCGACCTCGTCCAGGATCTCTCCGCCGTTTTCTCCATGCATGACATGAGTCCGGGCGGACTTCGAGATGAGCGCAACGCTCAATCTCCAGTCCTCTGACGTATCGATACCTGCCTGGGGCGCCGCGCGCGCACTGACTCTGATCACCGGACCGGTGATCGTTGCTTCGGCGCTTAGAGTGACCAGGGACGGCTGCCCGGCCGCCCGTCGCATCTCGGACAGGGCGGCCTGACGCCGCTGTCCCGAAAAGTGGACCGCACCATTGA
>JBDSME010000359.1:0-2886 GCA_039916065.1 Polyangia bacterium | reverse complement strand
CAGTTCGATGCGCCGGCTCTGCGCGGCTACGTGACGATTCAAGACCGCCTCGCGGATATCGCCGACCATGCGCTCGGCCCACTTGTACTCGTCGCCCTTCACCTCGATGCGTCCTCGTTGAGCCAGGAGCAACATCTCCCAGACGCTCACCGGCGAGAACCACAACTCGTTGTTGGGGTCTTCGAGCGCCGCGCCGACACCGACATCGAGGCGTGCCGGGTCGAGCCGGGCCCACAGGATGATGTGCGTGTCGAGCAGCAGCTTCACGTCTTGTTCGCCTTGTCCCAGGCGTCGATGGTCTGGCGCTCGAAGGCCTGCGCGGACGTCATCGATTCGGTCACGTCACCCACCAGGCGCGCGGTGCCGCGTAGGCTGCCGAGGAAGCCGCGGCTCGGTTGGTCCACCGCGCGTGGAGGAACAACCTCGGCGACGGGCTGGCCGTGCTTGGTGATCACGATCGATTCCCCGGTTTGCCGAACCCGTTCCAAGACCGCCAGGCAGGTCGCCTTGAATTCAGATACAGACAGAGTCTCCACATGATGGTCCTGGTCAATGACTATAGTCATAATATCACAATTCCTAACAGCAAGAGCGTGACCCGTTACCGCTGCCGTGGGGCGCCATGCAGTGAGGTGAGACACTGTATGCAGTATGTACTTGCTGCTAATAGTACTATTTGTAGTTGACGCCGCCGCCATCCTGCCATACGTTGCATGACGTTGCTGGTGCACTGGCGCTGTTTGGCTGGTGCTGAAAAGGGAACCCGGTGAGAATCCGGGGCTGCCCCGCAGCGGTGAGCAGGAACGAAAGTCGTCATTCGCACTGGTGTCTTCGGGCACTGGGAAGCGACGGCCAGTAGAGAGGCGCCCCGGTGAACCGGTCATCCGGCCGGTTTTTTGGGCGCAGCGCCTGCGAGTCCGAAGACCTGCCAGCGATCTGCGCGGTTTCCGCGCAGTGCCACCGCGCCTCTCGGGGGAGAGACGAACGGCCGTGCGTGCGCGTGCGCTCCGTCGCCTCGTGCCTCTGGGCAGGCGTCGATCCGCGGGATCGATGGGGGAACGCACATGCTGAGCACCACGAACACCACTCCGGAAACTGAGCCTGCTGTCATCATCGGCTCTCGACGAATCGACGCCGAGCCGCTGGCCCCCCAACCATCGCCGCCGGCGGCGGACGCCGGCGTGGCCACCTCCATGCGGGTGCGCAAGCGCAATGGGGGCTTCGAGCCGGTTGACGTCAACAAGATCGTGCGCGCCGTGGGGCGGTCCTGCGTGGGGCTGGCCGGGGTGGACCCGCTGCGCGTCGCCACCAAGACCATCAGCGGCCTCTATGACGGTGCGACCACGCGCGAGCTGGATCAGCTGTCGATCCGGACGGCGGCGGCGCACATCATCGAGGAGCCGCAGTATTCGCGGCTGGCGGCACGCCTGCTGTCGACGTACATCGACAAGGAGGTTCGGAACCAGGAGATCCATTCCTTCTCGCAGTCAATCGCCGCCGGGCAGCGCCACGGCCTGATCAACGATCGCCTGGCCCGGTTCGTCACCGATCATGCCCGCAAGCTCAACGACGCCATCGACCCTGCGCGCAGCGAGCTCTTCGAATACTTTGGCATCCGTACGCTCTATGATCGTTACCTGTTGAAGAGCCCTCGGGGGCGCGACGTCATCGAGACGCCGCAGCAGTTCTTCATGCGCGTGGCCTGCGCCCTGGCCGATTCGGTGGGGGCGGCGGTCGAGCTCTATCGGCTCTTCTCCTCCCTGGAGTATCTGCCCAGCTCCCCCACCCTGTTCAACGCCGGCACCGTGCACGAGCAGCTCTCGTCCTGCTTCCTGCTCGACTCGCCCGAGGACCACCTGGAGTCGATCTACCGGCGCTACGCCGATATCGCCATGCTCTCCAAGTTCTCCGGCGGTATCGGCGTGGCCTATCACCGGGTGCGTTCGCGCGGATCGCTGATTCAAGCTACCAACGGGCATTCCAACGGGATTGTCCCCTGGCTGAAGACCCTGGATTCATCTGTCGCCGCCGTGAACCAGGGGGGCAAGCGCAAGGGGGCTTGCTGCGTGTACCTGGAGCCGTGGCACGCCGACGTGGAAGAGTTCCTGGAGCTGCGGGACAACACCGGAGATCAGGCCAGCCGGACCCACAACCTGAATCTGGCCAACTGGATCCCCGACCTGTTCATGCGGCGCGTGGAGAGCGACGCGCTCTGGTCGCTGTTCGACCCCAAGGCCGTCCCGCAGTTGCCGGACCTGTGGGGCGCCGCCTTCGATGACGCCTACCAAGCAGCGGAGCGTGACGGACTGGCGGTGCGACAGGTGCCCGCGCGCGAGCTCTATGGGCGGATGATGCGCACCCTGGCCCAGACGGGCAACGGATGGATGACCTTCAAGGATCCTTCGAACGCGCGCTGCAACCAGACCGCGCGGCCCCAGAACGCGGTCCACCTGTCGAACTTGTGCACGGAGATCCTGGAGACCACCTCCAGCGCCGAAACAGCGGTCTGCAACCTGGGCTCCTTGAACCTGAGCCGCTATCTGGACGGCCAGGGAGGAGAGGCGCAGTTTCAGTTCGCCAAGCTGTCCCACAACGTGAAGGTGGCGGTGCGGCAGCTCGATCGGGTGATCGACCTGAACTATTACCCCATCGCCGCCGCCGGAGAAGGCAATCGACGCTGGCGTCCGGTGGGTCTGGGAGTGATGGGATTGCAAGATGTGTTCTTCGCGTTGAAGCTCCCCTTCGACGGGCCGCAGGCTCGCGCGCTGTCCACCCGCATCCAGGAAGAGGTCTATCTGTCGGCGCTGGAGGCATCGGTGGAGCTGGCGTCCGAGCTGGGACCGCATCCCGCGTTCGCGGAGACGCGCGCCGCAGCGGGGGCCTTGC
>JBDSME010000358.1:0-2986 GCA_039916065.1 Polyangia bacterium | reverse complement strand
GATCTTTCCCGTTACCGGGTCGATCGGGGCAATCGAGTGGCGCCGGGGCGACCGCCGCGCGATGTCTTTGATGCCGTGGGCGCCGAGTTGCTGGCGGGACCATTCGACCTGTACCTGGCCCCGGTGTTTTCCTCATCGTCGGTTCCCTTTGCCAACTCAGGGACGTGGGCGGAGGCCGGCCCCGCGGCGCCGGCGGTGATGGCGGTCCACTCCGGCAAGCCTCCGATCGTCATCATCAGCGCATCCTTGATGCAGCTTGGCCCTGCGGCGGTGCGCTTCGTCGCAGGGCGATCGTTGCGCCTGATCTCCACCCACATGGAAGGCGCGATCGCCGGCGGCCCCGTCGAGATGGGTGAGTGGATCGGAGCGGTGGTGCGCCAGTTCATGCCCGACTACCGCCACCCCGAGGTCCCACCCGAACGCCTGGCCGCCCGAGCCGCCCGCGTGGGAAAATTGCTGTCACGCAAGCTTCGCCAGGAAATCATGCCATTTGCCATGGAGAGCTCGGGACAGCTCGACCTGGAGGCGCTGCACGCCGGCATTCGTGACGGCGCCAATCGGGTCGGTCTGCTGGCGTCAGGTAGCCTGGCGGCCGCTCTCCGGGTGGTGCTGATGCTGGCGGAGCCAGGGGCGGTGGCCGGGGGGGCTTCGCTGCCGGCAGTGCTGGCGCGGAATGCTGAAGCGCGGGCGCTGCTTTCTTTCGCCCTGTCGGACGCTTACGACGATCTCGTCAAAGCGGTGGAATAGCTGGCCCCCCTCGTGGTCGCGGGACGCCACGGGATGCAGCAGATGTGAGTGCGTGTCCTCCGCCGCCGGACGTCGCCTGGGCGTCGCTCCCCCACGCGCGCGCCCGCCTGAAGACAGACCGGGCATGTTAAATTGTTCGCCCCATGACGTTGACGGGACCCTCGGCGCCGGACACGCAGGATCCGCTCATCAATCGGGTTCTCTCCGATCGCTATCGCATCTTGCAGAAGCTGGGCGAGGGGGGGATGGGGGTGGTCTACCTGGCCGAGCACGTGGTCATCGAGAAGAAGATCGCGCTCAAGATCCTGTTCCCCGACCTCACCCGGCGCAGCGATCTCATCCAGCGCTTCATGCAGGAAGCGAAGAGCGCGTCGCGTATCAATCACGAGAACGTTATCGACATCACCGACTTCGGGCAGTCGCCCGAAGGTTACGTCTTCATCGCCATGGAGTACCTGGTGGGCCAGGATCTGGGCCAGTTGCTGAAGGCGTCCGGCCCGCTACCCTGGACGCGCGCCCAGCCGATCATCCTGCAGATCGTGAAGGCGTTGCGGGCCGCCCATGAAAGGGGCATCGTCCACCGCGACGTCAAGCCGGAGAACGTGTTCGTCTCGCCGCGCGACGACGGGCGCGAATTCGTCAAGGTGCTGGATTTCGGCATCGCCAAGGTGCTGGGCCTGGATGACGACGCGCCCCGGTTGACCCGCACCGGAATGATCTTCGGTACCCCCGAGTACATGTCACCCGAGCAGGCGCAGGGACAGGCGGTCGATCACCGGGTCGACATCTATGCCGTGGGCTGCATTCTGTATCACATGGTCACGGGGGATGTCCCCTTCCGGGCGGAGTCGTTCATGGGGATCCTCTCCAAGCACATGCTGGAGCAGGCGGTGGCGCCGAGCGTGCGCAACCCCACCGTCGAGGCCGCCGTGGAAGCCGTGATCAACCGGGCCATGGAGAAAGATCCGGCGCGACGCTTCCAGACCATGGGCGAATTTGTGGAGGCGCTGGTGCCACTCGGTCAGGGGGGCGATCTGAGCGGAGGCGTTTCGCTTGCCACCGGCCGGCCGGTCGCTGGGCGCGCATCGGCATCGGCATCGGCATCGGCATCGGCATCAGCCGCGCCAGCGATCTCGCCAGCGGGCAATCCCGCCGGTACAGCGTCACCGCACGTTACCAGCGAGGTGGCGGGACGGTCCAGCATGCCGCTGGTCGACCCCAACCCCGAGGTGCGCAGATCGCAGACGGAGATCATCGCGCGCGATTCCCTCGACAGCCGGCCGCACGTCCGCGCGGCGTCCGGGAAAACGGTGCTGGTAGCGGTGGGGGCGGGCGCGTTCACCATCCTGGTGATCGTGTTCCTGATGTTTCGCGGATCGGGTACCACCGGTTCGGCGTCCCCGTCCGCAGGGGCGCGCGTCCCCATCGCTGAACATTCCGCGCCGGTCCGCGCCGCCGAAGCGAAGCCCGCGGTTTCGTTGCCCCCGGGGGCGGCGGCGCAAAAAAGCGGGACCCCCGTGAAGGAAAAGGGCACGGCCAGCACGAAGGACTTGGGCCGTCCGCACCGGAACTCGCGGGCAGCGGTTGATTCGTCTCCCCTCCGATCTCCTGGGGGCGCTCGCCCCCGCACCGCCCGGGCGAAAACCCCCGCCGAGCTGAAGAATCCTTTCGACGAGCCGTGACGCGCCCGTCCAGCCCGTCCGGTTCGTCCATGGAGAGCCGGTTCCGTGCTATAGGGGCGCCCTCCCATGTCACCCTCCGGTCCGGCTCAACCGTCCATCAGCAAGAAGAAGCAGGCGCTCATGCCGTCCACGCCGTTGCGCCGGCAACTGCGCGCGCACGGACATGCCCTGACTCCCCTGGTGCGCATCGGTAAGGACGGCATCACTCCGGGGCTGGTGCGACAGCTAACCCACATACTGTTCGACCACGAGTTGTGCAAGGTGAAGCTGGAAAGCGAGAGCCCGGTGGACCGTTTCGCCGCCGCCGAAGCGCTGGCGCAGCAGCCAGGGGTAAACGTCGTGCAGATACTGGGCCGCACCATCCTGGTATACAAACGTCACCCCCAGCAGCCTCGCTATGAGGGAACTCGCGCCAAGACGGTCGCGACGACCAAGGCGGGGCGCCCCTCATCGACGCCCTGAGTTCCGCCTCGTCTTTTTCCTCGACGATCGCTCCCGGACCCGCTACAAAACCGTCGCTGACGAAATCTAGACGATTGAAGCAAGTTTCCGTTTCC
>JBDSME010000357.1:0-7838 GCA_039916065.1 Polyangia bacterium | reverse complement strand
ATCGGAGTTCACGCGCGTATAGCCGCCTGCGGTGGTGCTGGTGCCCGGATCAACGTGCGAGATCATCTCGCCCGAGGCGTTCACATTGAAGTCGGCGTACGAGTTGTGATTGTTGCTGAACCACTTGCCCAACGTCATGATCACCATCCCGTTCACCGAATCCTCGATGTTGTTGGGATTGATCCAGGCGGAAAAGGTGCACGCGGAGGCTTCGGCGACCAGCTTGATGTCTGGCTTCAGGTTGATGTGGTCCTTTTGCGCGCGGTTCAACATGAAGCCGCGACCCTCTTTCGCCGCCACGAAGCTGCCACCAACAACAGTCATCCCGTCGAAGCCGTGGGGAGTTGCGTCCTTGGCGTCGCCCGACAGATGCCAAACGCCGGCGTAGGGTGCCGGCCAGACGGCCGTTTTCTGCGCGTCCGTGGGGCTCTCGGCGGCGGGGTTGCCATAATACAGCCACACCACCGTCGATCCGACCATCAGCTTGGGCAGCCGCAGCCAGATGACGGATGTTCCGGCAGTGTCCCAGGTATCAACCTGGTGATTCAGGACCGTGCCGCTGGCGTCCAGGAACCGCAGGTCGGCGCCGCCGGCTCGCGTCGCCGCGTAGTTGAAGTTCGTGGAATCAAGCTGGACCGGTACCTGGAAATCGGTTTGCCCTTCCTTCAGGTCCGCGTCCGTTATCGTGACCTTGCTTCTCTTCGTCCAGGCACCGTCCCACCAGCCGGCGCCTCCTCCCACTCCTGTTACGCCGCCGCTGCCGCCGCCGTCCGTACCGCCGCCGTTGACTTGGTCGACGCCGCCATCGCTGGGCACCGTCGAATTCGCGCCGCCTTCACCAGCGATTCCGCCCGAACCAGTGCCAACAGCTCCGTTGCCACCCGAGTCCGCGCCGGCGCCGCCGCTGCTACTTCCGCCGCTGCCGCCGGTCTCTTGACCGCCGCTACCGTTGGGAAGGCCGCCAGTTCCGAAGCGTCCGCCGGTGGGCGATGGGGGGCCATTGTTGGCGCTGCTGCCGCACGAAGCCACGAACACGACAAGCAACCATTCCGCGCCGCGCAACCTCATCAACTGGGACCGTAGGCGATCCATTGTCGCGGATCAAGAACCGCGTCCGCGCCGTTTGCGGAGGCGTCCGCGAACGACGCCGGCACTCCCGGCATCGTGCTGTGGCCCCGTTTCCGGGAGCATGGTTCCAACTTCCCGCTGGCTCGGCGAACCGTCGGTTTTTCAACCATCAACCCGCACCACGACTGCTTGCTGTGGCATATTCCGAGGCGAGCGATGAGCAACGTTCCCGGTGCTGCGGCGCGATCCTGGTCGGACCCTGGCCGCGCGAGCTCGCGGGGCCTCACCTGCGGGCTCGTTGTGGTGGCATGGGGCGCGCCGGTGCTCTGCGTCGTGCCGCCGGCGTCGGAAGGGAGCCAATGATCCTCCGGCACGGCAAGCCTCGCTCTGCTGCCGGGACTTCGCTGCTGGGCCTGGCGACCGGTGCTCTTGCGCTGCTCTTCCTGACCTGTGCGCACCGGCGGCAGCCCCCGACGCCGGTGGTGCCGCCCGGGGCGCCCAGTACGCCGGCCACCCGTCTGACCGAGGGGCCAGACGTGAAGTTCTGGAAGGGTCGCTCCGACCTGATCCGTCCGCCGGCGCCTCCGCCCGCGGTGGAACTGGTGCTGCCGGGCGTGGATCGCTGGTCGTTGAAGAACGGGCTCCAAGTGGTGGCGGTGCCGCGACGCGGGCTGCCCATCATCAGCTTCACCGTGGCGGTGAAGTCTGGCGGCTACGACGAGCAGAAGGGGCGCACCCAGGGGGTGGCTGATTTCGTGGCGGCGATGCTGCGCAATGGGGCAGGCAAGCGCGGCGCCGAGGAAATCGCCGACGCCATCGATGGCGTGGGGGGCAGTCTGGAGGCCGCGGCCGGGATGGAAAGCTCCATGGTCACCTGCTCCGTGCTGGTGAAGAACGCGGCCCTCTGTCTGAACCTGCTTGCCGACATGTTGCTGCGACCGACGTTTCCGCCAGAGGAAATGGCGGAGATCCGCGACCAGATGCTGGCGTCGCTGGCGGCGCGAGCCGACGATCCCCATCAACTGGCGGCCGCGCACTTCGACAATCTGCTGTTCGGTGAGGAGCATCCCGATGGCTGGGTGTTGACCGAAGAACAGGTGAAGGCCATCTCCCGGGAAAGCGTGGTGGCGTTCTGGAAGAGCTACTACCGCCCCAACAACGCCATGCTGGCGGTGGCTGGTGACTTCGACGTCGCCGCCGTGAAACAGTCGATTTCCCGCGCCTTCAGTTCATGGCAGTCCGCCCCCATTCGACCGCGCCCGGTGTTCAAGATACCGGAGCCGCATGGAACGCGCGTGTTGCTGGTCGACAAGCCGGATCTCAGCCAGGCCACCTTGATGTTCGGGCATCGGGGGATAGCGCACGGCGATCCCGATTGGTACGCCGCCACGCTGGTGAACTACGTCCTGGGAGGTTCCGATTTTTCATCGCGCCTGATGGCGGAGGTGCGTTCCATGCGCGGGCTCACCTACGGCATCGGCTCATCGCTGGGAGCTTCGCTGTACCAGGGGGCATTTCGCATCTCCGCCGCCACCCGGAACGAGACGGCCTGGGACGCGCTGAGTGTCACCGTCGATGAGCTCCGTAAGATGAAGAGCTCCGGGCCGACCGCCGCCGAGCTGGCCAAGGCCAAGGGGTACTACGCCGGCAGCCTCCCGTTCGAGCTGGAAAGCGCCGCCGGGATTGCCCGCAGGATCGTGGCCGCCGAGCTGCACGGCCTCGGAGCCAGCTACGTGCGTGAGTTGCCCGTTCGTCTGGCGGCGGTGGATCAGGCCGCCGCGCGCGCCGCCGCGCTCTCACGTCTGGAGCCCGACAATCTGGCCATCGTGATGGTGGGCCGGGCGGCGGTCATCGAACCCCAGCTCCGACAGGGGCGCCTGCCGGGCGTTTCCAGTGGCGTGCCCGGTCTGCCCTTCGAGCGGGTGGACTTCCGCGCCCCCATCAGCGCGGCAGAGCGGAAAGCGGCAGGGGCGCCCACGCCGCCGCCCGGGCCCGCGGCGCCTCAGGCGCCGCTTCGACCTACACCGTGATCACCCCCGTCGGCTATAGTCGAAAGCAGTGGCCGACTACATAAGCGACTACAAGGAAGAGCTGCGGCGCGTGGGGGACGTAGTCTTTCAAAGTCGCCACCGCTCGCCCATGCTGGTGGTCATCGGCAGGGCGGCCGAGCTGGTCGCCGAATCCAACAGCCTTGACAAGACCATGGTGGCGGCCCCTTCTCCGGAGGGCATCCGGGCGATGGCCTTGCTTCATCGGGTCTTCCCTGTCGCCAAGGCGCCGCATGCGGCGCGTGGTCCCATACGCCTCGGCCGGTCGGGTGAGAACGATGTCGCCATTCCCGAATACTCTATTTCCAAGCGCCAGTGCTACTTCGACTTCGATCCCGACGGCATCAAGATCACCGATTGCGGTTCCACCAACGGCACCATCGTAGGCGACGTGCAGATCGCGCCCGCAGAGCCCGTGGTGCTGAAGGACGGTACGCGCATCGTCCTGGGAAGGTTCGCCTTCGAGTTCCGCACGGCGGCCGGGTTCCATGCCTACGTCAAGAGCCTGATCCGGTGACCGACGTGCCTATCCGTTCGCCGGAGGTCTCGGTGAACTGTCTGGACTGGCCCGAGCTGATCGCCCGCTTGGCGGATGAGGCGCGCTCCGGGCGTGGGCGCGCCCGCTGCCAGGCGCTGGCCCAGCCGTCTGCGCTGGCGGGCGACATCGAAGAAGCGCGCGCCGCCCTTGCCGAGGTGGCGGAGGCGGCGGCGGTGATGCAAGCGGGTCTGAACCTGCCCGGGCTGGCCTTCGAAGACGTCGAGCCGCAGCTTGGGGCGGCCGAGAAGGAGCTGGTGCTGGGCCCCGATGACCTGAAGCCCATCGCATCGCTGTGCGAGATCGCGGCGGCCGCACGCCGGTTTTTCGTGGGCGCGCCGCAAGACGAGACAGAGGGCATCGCGGGCGGAACCCGGGACCGCCGCCGACCCCCGGCCCCCTTGCTGGCGGCCCGAGCCTCGGCGCTGGAACCTTGGGAGCGCCTGGCGCACACCATCCGCGCCACCTTCGATCCCAGCGGCGAAATCCGCGATGACGTTTCGCCCGAGCTGGCTCGGTTGCGGCGTGAGCGCGAAGCTCTGTCAGGACGGGTACGTGGCGAGATCGAACGCCTGATGCAGGACGAGGTCTTTTCGTCCGTGTTGCAGGACCAGTTCTGGACCATCCGCCAGGATCGGTACGTGCTGCCCCTCAAGGCCTCCGCCAAGTCGATGGGCCTTGGAATCGTCCACGACAGCTCGCGCACCGGCGAGACAGTGTTCGTCGAGCCGGTCGCCGTGGTGGAGCTGAACAACCGGGTGAAGGTGTGCGACCTGGAGATCCAGTACGAGATTCGCCGGATCCTGGAGGCGCTGTCTGGCGACGTGGCGGCGGCGGCGCCCGACCTGCGGGCCAATCTGGACGTGCTGGCGGAGCTGGACGTGATATCGGCGAAGGCCCGCCTGGGCGTGGACTACGCGGGAAGCGCCGCCACCCTGGTGGACGACACGTTCGTCGACCTGCGCCAGGCGCGACATCCGCTGCTGATGCTGCGCGCGGCGCGCGAGCGATTCAGGGTGGTGCCCAACGACATCAACCTGGGCGGCGATCCGGGGCGCGTCCTGATCGTCAGCGGGCCGAATGCCGGCGGCAAGACGGTGGTCTTGAAGACCATCGGCCTGGCAGCGCTGATGGCGCGCGCCGGGATGCTGGTGCCGGCCGCGCCCGGCAGCCGCCTGGGATTCTTCCATGACGTGCTGCCAGACATTGGCGATCTGCAGTCGGTGATGGGGGATCTCTCCACGTTCTCCGCCCACCTGGCCAACCTGGCCCAGATCCTGCGCGCCGCCGAAGGCAGCCGGCGGGCCCTGGTGCTGCTCGATGAGCTGATGGCGGGCACCAACCCGGAGCAGGGGGCGGCCCTGGCGCGTGCCACCCTGGAGATCCTGGCGGATATGGGCGACCGCGTCCTGGTGGTGGCGACGACCCACGCCGACGCGCTGAAGGCGCTGCCGGAAAGCGATCCCCGTTTCAAGAACGCCGGCATGGAGTACGACGTCGATGGGTTGTCGCCGACGTTCCGGGTGCGCACCGGTGTGCCGGGTCGCTCCTACGCCCTGGACGTGGCCGCGCGCATGGGTCTGCCGGAGCGGGTGCTGGCGCGCGCGCGTGAGCTTGCGGGTGGCGCCACGGTGGCTCTGGAGGCGGTGATCGCCACCCTGGAAGCGCGAGAAGCAACCCTGGCCAAGGAGACCGAACGGCTAGTCGAAGCCCGCCGCGAGATGGAGGCGACCACGGAGGATCAGCGGGCGGCGCGTGCCGCGCTGGATCGGCGCGAGCACGAGCTGGCCCTTCACTCGCGCGCGGCCATCGAGGCGGCGGTGCGTGAGGCGCGCGACGCCATCCGGGTGATCGTGCGTCAGGCGCAGGAGGCCGGGTCGGCCCGCGCGGCGGAGGCGGCGCGCGAGGCGCTGACGGCGGCTTCCGAGCAGGCACTGCGGCACCTCCCCCAGCGACCCGTGTTGCCGGCACCCCCGCTTGATACCCTGAAGCCCGGGGCGCGGGTCCGTGTGCCCTCCTTCGGGGGAGCGGAAGGGGTGGTGGTGAAGTCGCCCGACGAGCGCGGGCGGTTGAAGGTGACCGTTGGCAAGGTGACCGTTGACGTACACCTGAGCGAGTTGGCGGAGCCCAGCGGCGCCGCTGGGGGCGGGAGCACCGCCGCGATGACCGCGCCGCCCCCCCCGCAGGCGCGCCGGGGTGACATCCGACGCGCCAACGCGCGCGCCGCGGCGCTGGCGGGCCAAGGGGAAGGCGGCCGCGCTGCCGACGGCGGTGCCGCCCCGGCAGCCGAGGACAGCCTGGGCTGGGCCATCCCTTCGGCGACGAACACCCTGGATTTGCGTGGGCAACGCGCGGACGAGGTGCGGGATCTGGTGGAGGGCTATCTGGATCGCGCGGCTCTGGAAGATCGCTCCCCCGTGTTCATCCTGCACGGCCATGGCACAGGCGCCCTCAAGAAGATCGTCCGCGCCTACCTGGCCGCCTCGCCCTACGTGCGCCGCTGGGCCGTCGGCGGCAAAGGTCAAGGCGGCGATGGCGTGACCATCGTGGAGTTGTGACGTGGCGGCAAATGCGGCAGGAAGACCGCCGGGCGAAGCGGGGGATGACAGACGGGTGATCTTGCTGGCCCGCCACGGTGAGACCGAATGGAATCGCATCGGCCGCTGGCAGGGCGCCACCGACATCCCGCTGTCCGACGTGGGACGCGCGCAGGCCCGCGCGCTGGGTGAACGTCTGCTGACGCTGGGAATCCGGCGCATCCACGCCAGCCACCTGGCCCGCGCGCGTGAGACCGCGGAGATCGTGGCGGCGACCCTAAGCGACAGTTCGGCCGTCGGGCTGAATGCATTCTTGCCGGTGAACATCGACGCGCGGCTGTGCGAGAGGGGATACGGCTGCTTCGAGGGGTTGACTCGCGATGAATGCGCCGCCCGCTATCCGGACGTGTGGGAGCGCTATCTCGGCGATCGGCGGCTGGTTCCACCGGACGCGGAGCCTCAGGAGAGCATCGTGGCGCGGGTCACCGAGGCCATGCAGGACGTGGCGGCGGCGATAAAGGACGACGCGCCGGCGTTGGTGATCTCTCACGGCGGCAGCATCCGCACCTTCGTTCACGCCGCCACGGGCATGACGTTGCCGCCGCTCGGCAACGGAGCGGTGGTCCCCCTGCGCGCGACCGCCGACGGCGGGTTCGTGGTGGCGGCGGAGATCGATCTCGGCGATCCCGCGCTGCGGACGGCGATGCGCGGGTAACCGCCTCCGCATTTCCGCTGCGCCGTCGTGCGGATGTGTCATATACGGACGGTCATGGACTACACAAAGCTTGGTCGCACCGGTCTGCGCGTCAGTCGCCTCTGCCTCGGCACCATGAACTTCGGGGTCGAAACCGAGGAGGCCGAAGCCTTCGCCATCATGGATCGTGCCCTTGAGCTGGGGATCAACTTCTTCGACACCGCCGACGTGTACGGCTGGAAGCAGGGCGAGGGGCTGACCGAGAAGATATTGGGTCGCTGGTTTGCCCAGGGGGGAGGCCGCCGCGAAAAGGTGGTCCTCGCCAGCAAAGTCTACGGTCCCATGGGCGATTGGCCGAACCAGGGGCGGCTGTCGGCGTTGCACATTCGCCGCGCCTGCGAGGGCAGCCTGCGCCGCTTGCAGACCGATCACCTTGACATCTATCAGATGCATCACATCGACCGAGACACACCGTGGGAGGAGATCTGGCAGGCCATGGACCTGCTGGTCCAGCAGGGCAAGGTGATCTACGTCGGCTCATCGAACTTCGCGGCCTGGCACATCGCCCGCGCCAACGAGCTGGCCAGCCGGCGGAATCACCTGGGCCTCGTCACCGAACAGAGCCGCTACAACCTGCTGGAGCGCACCGTCGAGTTGGAGGTGGCCCCCGCCTGCGCCGCGTACGGGATGGGCCTCATTCCTTGGAGCCCCCTGGCCAGCGGCGCCCTGGCAGGCAGCGGCAAGCGAGGTGGCGCGGCCGGTCGGCGCGCCGGCCGCTGGGGGCAGGAGCTGATCACCAAGCACGGCGAGAAGCTGTCCCGCTTCGACACCTTCTGCGCCGAAATCGGTCAGGAGCAGGCCGATGTGGCGCTGGCCTGGCTGCTGAAGAATCCAGTGGTCACGGCCCCCATCATCGGCCCGCGCACGCGTGAGCAGCTCGACGGCTCCCTGCGCGC
>JBDSME010000356.1:0-3130 GCA_039916065.1 Polyangia bacterium | reverse complement strand
GTAGACCTCCAGCTCGTTCATGCGCTCCAGGTTCCACACCAGGCTCCCGCGCGAGCCGTTGATCTCCAGGCAGTTGTAGTTCTTGCGGCCGGGGGCGAAGCGCGTCCCTTCGTAGTAACCGATGGCGCCGCTGGCGAACTTGACCAGAGCCTGCGCGGCATCGTCGACATCCACCTTCCCCTTCTTCGTGGGATCGCCGGGCAGGGGGCGCTCCGTGATGAAGGTCTTCAACAAGCCCGAGACTTCGACCGGCTCACCGACCAGGTAGCGCGACAGATCCATGGTGTGGGAGAGGATGTCGCCCAGGGAGCCCGAGCCGGCGCGTGCCTTCTCTAGCCGCCATACCCGCGGGAAATTGGGGTCGACGATCCAGTCCTGGAGGTACACCCCGCGGTAGTGGTGGATGTCGCCCAGTTCGCCCGCGTCGATCAGTTGCTTGGCCAGCGTGACCGCCGGACAGCGCCGGTAGTTGTGACAGAGCATGTGGACCACGCCTGCCTTCTTCACGGCGGCCAGCATCTGCTCCGCTTCGGGCAGGGTGTTGGCCAGGGGCTTTTCACAAAGGATGGCCTTCCCGGCGGCAGCCGCTGCCACCGCTATCTCGGCGTGTGAATCACCCGGGGTGCAGATGTCGACGACGTCGATGTCCTTTCGGGCCAGCACCTGCTGCCAGCTGGTGGCGTGCTCCTCGAAGCCGAGACGGCCGCGCGCCTCGGCCACCTTGGCCTCGGTGCGTCCCACCACCACCTTCATTACCGGTTCGACGGGCAGATCGTCGAAGAAATGCCCCACCTGACGCCAGGCGTTCGAATGCGCCCGACCCATGAAGTCGTACCCGATCAGGGCAACGTTCAGCTTCTTCTTTGCCATCGCGCTGATTCCTCTCGCTCAGGTCCAGTACGCCACGCGCCCTCGGCCCTGGACGGGGATGTCCTGGGCCGGCAGCACCTCATGATGAAGGGCGTACATACAGGCGGCCGCTTCATCGATCTTCCGCGCGAACGCGATGGAACCCTGCAGGATCGGCTTGAGGCGCGCCTTGTCCTGGATCCGGGCCCGTGGGTATTCGTGCTCGATCACCAGGGCGGTGTTGGCCACGTCCAGCTTCAACAGCTCGCGTGCCGCCAGTTGATGGTCCAGCCAGTCCACGGTGCGGTTCTGCAGATAGCCCAGCGGATCGTGCTTGGCCGTGCCAGGAAGCTCGTGCTCGCACAGCACCGTCTGCTTCTTCCAGGCGTTGCTGTGATCGGCTGGATTGGGCGACGGCTGACCATTCTTCCAGTCGCCGCGTTCCACCGTCTGGCCGCCGTAGCCCCAGGCCGCCACGCCCTTGGGATCGATCACCTGACCCTTGACGTGAAAACCGCTCACGATGAAGTCGTAACCGCTGTCCTTCAGGTACTGAAAGATGGATCGGGTGTCCTGCCCCATCAGGATGGCGTGCGACGGATCGTAGTGGATGCGCAACTGATCACCCACCCCGTGCTTTTCGCAGATGCGGTGCAAGGCGATCCACATTCCGGGCGCGTAGCCGATGTTGTTGTGGAAGTTGTCGCCGATGGTCCACCCGGGCATGGGGCATTGCTCGACGCGATATTCGATGCCGCGCGCCTTAGCTTCCTTGAGCAGAGGGATGAACACTTCCTCGAAGAAGGCCAGGTTGCCGTCCATGGACAGCTTCTGGTTGCGGCCCACAAAGCCACACACCGCTTTCAGTCCCAGTTCGGCGGCGGCGTCCAGCATCCGCACCACGAAGGCGTGTTTCTTCTCGCGGATAGCCCGGTCGTCGTGCAGCAGGTTGTCGAAGAAGGCGATGTCGGTGACGCCAATTCCCGTCGCCTCCATGGCCGCCCTCACCCGCTTGGCGCGGGACTTATCGAACGGCTTGCGGAGATCCAGGGTGTTGGCCACGGGGTCGAGCATCGCCTCCGGGGGGACGTCGGCCTCGGTGGGATGAAGGGCCGCCGAGATCTGGATGTTGGGGCAGTCCATCTCGCGCGCGAACTGCAGCCAGTCTTCGATGGCCTGGTCGGGATCGGCGTCGCGGATTTGCCGGGGAGTCAGCTCCTGCAGTGCCGCAGTGAGCACGCTCATCTTCATGAATTTCGGTTCGAAGGTACGGGTGGACATGGAAACCTCCTGGCTACGGCAACGATGACGGAGAATTGAACGAGGCCGGCGACGGCGGCGCCGGCAGGGCCCCATCGAAGAAGACGACGCGGGCGAGATCGATGCGCAGGCGGATGCGATCGCCGGGACGCAAAGCGCCGCGTCGCGGAATGATCACGTGGACACGGGCACCGGCCCACGCGCACAGCAAGGTGGTGGTGGGCCCGATGTATTCCACGATCTCCACGACCGCCACGGGCGTCCTCGCGGCGCCTGCCGGCAAAGCGGCGCTGGCGCCGCCGCCGCTGTCGTCGGCGCTCTCAGGAAACAGGTCCTCGGGGCGGATTCCCAGCAGGCGTTCATCGGAACCGCCGGGCGCCGCCGGCAGCAGCGCGGTGCCGTCCTGGGCAGTCCAGTGCCCACCGCGGCGCCTCACAGGCAACAGGTTGATGGCCGGCTGGCCGAGCTGGAGCGCCACCACGGGCGAGACCGGCCGCTGATAAATTTCACGGGGCGTTCCCGCCTGCAGGATGCGCCCCTCCGACAGAACGACAATTCGATCCGCCATCGACAGGGCTTCAGCCTGGTCGTGGGTCACGAACACCATGGGCGTCTTCAGCTCGCGCCGCAGTTGCACCAGCTCCACGCGCAGGGCCTCACGCAGCTTCGCGTCCAGGTTGGTCAGCGGTTCGTCCATCAAGAACAGGCGCGGGCGACGGACGATGGCTCGCCCGATGGCCACCCGCTGCATCTCCCCGCCCGACAGCCGCGACGCTTCGCGATCCAGGAACCGCGAAATCTTCAGCATCTCCGCCGCCCATCCGATGCGGCGCTGGATCTCGGCCTCGGGGATGTTCCGTCCCGGGGCCCGCAAGGGGAACTCCAGGTTGCGCTTCACTGTCCAGCGCGGATAGAGGGAGAAGTTCTGAAACACCAGGGCCACGTCGCGGCGGGCCGGATCCCAACCCGTCACGTCTTCGCCCGCCATGGCGATGGTCCCGGAGTCAGGCTGTTCCAGGCC
>JBDSME010000355.1:0-7166 GCA_039916065.1 Polyangia bacterium | reverse complement strand
GCAGGCGACCCCCACCATCATCGCCATCGCTGCAGGACGCGGCGGCGCCGGCAAGTCACTGCTGGCCGCGAACATGGCGGTTTATCTCGCGCAGGTGGGCAAGCGCGTGGTGGCGGTGGACGCCGATCCCGCGGGCGGCACCCTGAATCACCTGCTGGGCACGCCGCGGCCGGGGCGCGGTTTCGGCTCGTTCCTGCGCGGGCGCGCCGAGACCCTCGACGAGCTGGCGGTGGACACCCCGGTGGCGGGCGTCAGACTGATCGCGGGTGAGACGCTGGCCTTCGGCTCACCGCGACCGAAGAGCAACGGCAAGGCCGTCCTGGCTGCACTGCGCGGCATCTCCGCGGACATCATCGTGGTCGACCTCGGACCACCGGACTCGGCGCTGTGTCTGGACCTGTGGCTGGGTGCACAGACGTCGATCCTGGTCACCCTGGCCGACCCGGCGTCCATCGAAGCCACCTACCGCTTCGTGAAGAGTGCCTTCTTGCGCCGCCTACGTGGAGAGCGGGGGCTGGACAAACTGCAAGCCCAACTGGGCGTCGGCGCGGGCCGTCCCCTGCCCGCCGCACTGGACCTCTACCGCGTGGCCCTCGATGTGGCGCGATCGGTGCGCGACGAGGACACGGGCAACAGCGCCACCGCGGGGGATCCCGGCCGATCGTCCGGTCCTCCGGGAGGGAATGGATCGTCGCGCGGCCAGGCGAAGATTCCGGCAGCGGCGGTCACCTTGGCGCAGGCGATGGCGCGTTTTCGCCCCCGGTTCGTGGTGGCGCAAACCCGGTCGCTCGGCGATACCAAGCTGGGCCATCAGATGGCGATGGCGGCGCACCGCCGTCTGGGTCACGTTTTCGACTATCTCGGGCATGTGGAGTCCGACGAGACCGTCGCAGCGGCAAGCCGGCGACACCGTCCGGTGATGGCGGAGTTTCCTGAAGCCAAGGTCTGTCGCAACATCGAAAAGATCGTTCGCCGCATTCTTTCCACGGAGACGGAGCGCCCTTCGTCGGCGATGCCGCCGCGCCTGGAGGGGGAACAGACGTTCTACGAGATCCTGGAGACGGAGCCCGGGGTCAGCGACGAGGAGATCCGGCGCGCCTTTCGCGCCTGTAAGGAGATCTACGCCGTGGGCTCGCCGGTGGTGTCGGGGCTGTATGACGAGTCGGAGCTCGCGGCGCTGCACGAACGCGCCAACGCCGCCCATGACACCCTCTTCGCGCCGGAACGCCGCCGTCTTTATGATCTGTCCCTTCCGGAAGCGGATCTGGCGCGCGCGGTCAGGCGGGCATCGCAGGTCCCTCGACTGGATGCGGCCGCCACGGCGCGCCCTGACGCCTCCGGGCCGGTGGCGATGACGGCCGCCCTGGACAAGGCGACGGAGATCACCGGCGCCGTGCTGCGAAAAATGCGCGAGTCACGTGGTCTCGAGCTATCCGAGGTGGCGCAGCGAACCAAAATTAGCCAGCGTCACCTGAGCTCAATAGAAGAGGAGCGGTTCGACGAGCTCCCGGCTCCCGTCTACATTCGCGGCTTCGTTTCCCAGATCGCCCGCATCGTGGGCGTGGACCCCTCCCGCGCCGCAGACACCTATATGCGCCGTTTTCACGGCGCGCTCGGCCCGGGCGCCGGCACCCCCGTTCTCAAAGAGCTCTAAACGCGCCCCTTCCGACGGATCTGACGTCGACACCGGCGCGGCGAGGCCGTGCCTCCCTGGACGCAAGCGTCCTCAGGGAAGGCTGCCCAATATGGCCACCCCACCGCCGGCCTCCACTGAAAAAGGGGCTACAGTGAGGCGGCGCGGGGCGGCGTGCAGCGCCGGCACGATCAGCCCGATCGCGGTCCCTACCGCGGCACCGGCGAAGACGTCGGTCGGAAAATGCTGGCCGGCCAGCACCCGGGTCGCCCCGACGAATCCCGCTGCCGCCATGCCTCCCGCCATCACCACCCAGGGCCACCGGGCGTCAGGATGCAACCGATGTAGGGTGACCACCGTCGCCGTCACGGCGGCGAAGCTGGTCGAGGCATGACCGCTGAAGTACGAGAGCCCGCCATTGCCGGTCTCACGCACGACCAGCGGCGCCTCGGTGCCGTACATGTACGGTCGCGGTCTGCCTGTCATGGCGGTCGAGATCCCGGAGGCGGCGCTGGCCAGGAAGCCGGCCTCGGCGACGACCACCAGATCATTGAGCCCCAGCTTCACCCCTTCATCGACGAGGATCCCGGCGGCGGCCAGCGCCTCGATGCCGAAGAGCCCCACGTCGGACCAACGCTCCCACGCGGGGTGATAGCGGCCCGCCACGTGCCGATCGATCCAGTTGAGGGTGGCTGGATCGCAGTGGGTCGTCTGCTCGACCGCGCTGCCGCGCACCGGAGCGCAGTAGGCGGGCGCCAGACCACCGCGGATGCTGCGACCGATGGCGAAGGCGCCGGCGACCACCAGGAGAGGCGCGTCCACCTCGAAATACAACTGGTACGCCGCCTGGCGACGCTGCTCGGGAGCGGGGACACCGCCAGCGGGGGCCAGGGGGGTTGCTGGTCCCGTTCGAGCGTCGGCCGTAGCCACGCCCGGCATCAGGAGAATAGCGGCCATCACCGTGGCGGTGATGTTGGCGCGGGCGGGGACTGGGTTGCGGGCACGCATGCTACGAATAACGTCAGAAATTCGCCCACACCGCAACGGCGAAACGGTGCTGAGGGGGGAAGAGGGGGCTGCCCGCGGACTGCCGGCCGGCGAAGGCGCGCTACTGCTGGCGAACCAGGCGGCGCAGATGTTTTTTTCCGGCGTGAAGCAGGACACCGGCTTCGCCGACCTCGCCCGCGCCGAGCACGTCATCGACCGAGGTAATTTTTCGGTCGCCCACCCGGACGCCGCCCTGCTCGATAAGACGGCGAGCAGCGCTCTTGGACACGGCCAATCCAGATTCGGCCAGCAAGTCGACAAGTTTCAAACCGGCCTGCAGGCGTTCGGCCGTCAAGGCTACGGTGGGTAGCGCTGACTGGTCGCCCCCGGCGCCGCCCCCGAAGGCCGACCGGGCGGCCGCCTGCGCCTCATCGGCCACCGCGCGACCGTGCACGATGGTGGTCACCGCATGCGCCAGCAGCCGCTTGGCTTCCCGAAGGTCCGCGCCCTCCGTTGCCTCGAACCTCCGGATCTCCTCCAAGGGCTCGAAAGTGAGGAGCTTCAGGAAGCGAACCACATCGCGATCGTCAACGTTCACGAAGTATTGAAAGAAATCGTAAGGAGGCGTCAGGCGCGGATCCAGCCAGACGGCGCCGGCGGCGGTCTTTCCCATCTTGGCTCCCGACGCAGTGGTCAGGAGGGGAAACGTCAGTCCGAAGGTCTCCTGCTGGCGAACTCTTCGCACCAGGTCGATCCCCGCCAAGATATTGCCCCATTGATCGTCGCCGCCAATTTGCAAGGCGCAGTTGAACCGCTCATTCAGGGCCAGAAAATCGTATGCTTGGAGCAACTGGTAGTTGAACTCGATGAAGGACAGGCCCTTCTCCAGCCGCATCTTGTACGCCTCGGCGCTCAACATGCGATTGACGCTGAAATGTCGGCCAATATCGCGGAGAAACGAGATGTAATTCAGCGGCAAGATCCAGTCGCCGTTGTCCACCACCCGCGCCGAATCCCCGATGATTCGCCGCACCTGCGGCGCGATGCTGTCGCGGTTGGCGGCGATCGCCTCCGGCGTAATCAGCTGACGCATCTCCGTCTTGCCGCTGGGATCGCCCACCATCGCCGTGCCCCCGCCCAGCACGGCGATCGCCTGGTGACCCGCACGCGACAGGTGCGCCATCGCCAGCAAAGGAATGTAGTGACCGACGTGCAGGCTGGCCGCAGTGGGATCGAACCCGGCGTAAAAGACGGTAGATCCCGCGTTCAGGCGCTCCGCCAGCGCTGCTTCATCGCTGATCTGCTCCACAAATCCTCGCTGGCGCAGAGTGGCGAGCGCATCCGTAGTCACCGACGTAGACATGGCGCGGGATTATATGCATCCAGGACGCCGCGACGCCCGGATTCGCCCGCGCCGCGAACTGGACAAACTGGACAAACTGGACAAACTGGAATTGACCGGCGACTCGGGGCACACTCAACAAAGGCCTGTTTTGGAACCCGTTTCCCCTGCCCCGCCTGCCAATCCCGATCCGGCCCGGTGCTCTTGTTCGTCGCGAGCGCGCTGGGCCCGCGTCGATGATGATTCCGTGATGCAATGGCCGGTGGTCGAGCTCGCCGAGTGGGAAGAGCTGCGACGCTGTCCCGTTTGCGAGAGTGTCTGGCTGGCCATCTGGCCCGAAGACGTCGACGGCGGGATGGTCTTTTGCCGCCCGCTACCAGATGAGGCCCGACGCCTTCGAGACGTGGATCGCGCCGCCACCCTCCGCGGCTACTGCCTGGCCCGATTGGAGGAGCACTTCGGCGTCCTCGACGAGCGCAAAACCAACTGTCGCAAGGTCGCCTGCTCCCGCAAACGCATCGGCCCGACGTCCTACTGCGTCGAACATCTCATTGCCGAGCGCTTCGGCCGCCACCTGGCAAACCTGGACCCCCGTCCCTAGTCCTCCCCTGCAGCCCGACGGCTCCACACGCCCTGTTATTGGGGCGCGGCCCCGGTGAGCAGCAGCAGTACCGAATCCTTTGCGTCGACGCTGCTGCTGTAGCTGGTCATTTGGGTTCCGAGATCCATTGCTTTCCAAACGTCCCGCGCGGAGACGCTTGGCCCAAGGCCCGTATCAGCGAACCGGACCGTGATCATGGCCGGCGAGGCGCCGCGGTTCAGCAAAAGGACGGCGCGCCGATCCATCCCCGCCAACACCCGGCTGTACACCTGGTGTCCGCTGCTATCGTCAGCGACCTTGGTCCCCTGCTTGGCCAGGGGATCCTGGTCGATAGCAATCACTTCTCTGTGGGTGAGAACACTCTTCGTATCGGCGTTCATCGTAGCGAGATTGTTGCCAGCCAACAGGGGCGCGCCCGCGATCGCCCAGAGCGCCATATGAGTTCGATTCTGAGCAAGGGAAAAGCTAGGCATTCCTACGATCAGCATGTCCGGATCGTTGTAGTGGCCGGGGCTCTGCGCCGCGGGATGAAGGGCCGAGTCAAAGTTTTTGAGCACCCTGCTCATCTCCGCGCCCTGCCCATAAAAGATGATGTCGTCGCTGGTGCGCCACATGGTGGAAACGGCTGGCGCCCAATCCCACGGATTTTGTCGTCCCCAATTGCAGGCCGACAGCACCATGGGACGTCCGGTCTGGGACGTCGCTGCCTTCACCGCAGCGCCAATTTCGCGGTACGCCGTCATGGCGCTGAGCTTCTCCGCGTCACCGCCGCACCAGTCGACCTTGACGAAATCGAAGCCCCACTTCGAGAACTGGAGAAAGTCCTGGCCGTAATGCCCCTCGCTGCCGCTGCCCGGCGCCTTGGGACGACCGGTCGGAAAGTAGAAGCCGCAGCCATCCTTCCCGGCGTCCGTGTAAATCCCGGCCTTGAGACCGAGGCCGTGGATGTAGGCGGCGATTGCCTCCATTCCCCCCGGCCAATCGTTGGTGTCGACGACGATATTGCCGGCCCCGTCCCGGGTCCCCTGCCACCACCCCTCATCGATATTGACGTACTGGTATCCAGCCTCCTTGAGCCCACTGGCGACCGCGGCGTCGGCCTGCGCCTTGATAACGTTGTAATTGATCTTGGCCGCGAAGCTGTTCCAGGAGGCCCAACCCATGGGCGGACGCAAGAAATCCTGTGTGCCGCCGGCCGTCCCGCCGGCCGAGCTGTGTCCCCCGCCGCCGCCTCCAGCGTTCCCCATGCCCGAGGAGCCGCCGCTCCTGCCACCCGCGCCCGATCCTCCGGTCGCGCCAGGTACCCCAACCCCGCCTGACGACGTGGACCCTCCAGTTGTCCCGAGACCACCCGGTCCCATGGCTCCGCCGCTGGGGGAGTCGCCCCCTGACCCGGTGTCGGTGCCCCCGCTGCCCGGGCTGCCACCCGAGCGACCGGCCCCTCCGCTGCCGAGTGCCGGCCCTCCCCCTCTGCCGCCGCTGCCAGGTTCCCCTGCCCCCTGGGAACTGCAGCCGCAAGCCGCCGCGATCACCAGCGTCACCCCGCGGCTGTACACAGCGAAAGTACTTGTTCGGCTCGGCATGGTGGTTGTGGCGCCTCCTTGGTTCGAGACCTCACTCTAGCGCATCATCTCGGCTCGTCGTTCAGCAATCCCACCGAAATTGCACGACCGCGCGCACCAAAAAAAAACCCGCATCCGGTTAGGATGCGGGCTTTTAAAAGTTCCCGGCGGCGACCTACTCTCCCACAGGGTTTCCCCTGCAGTACCATCGGCCCTGGAGGTCTTAACTTCCGAGTTCGAGATGGGATCGGGTGTGACCCCTCCGGTGTGACCGCCGAAATCATTGTATTTGGGACCCTGGAAGGGTCCCAAACCCCCCGCGATGAGCTCGGGCCGGCAAAGCCGTCCCTCCCTCGACGCGATCTCTCCCTACTCGCTGATTCCAACCAGCGAGAGTTCGGACCGCGGACAACAACGTTGTCGCGCAGAGAAAAATTTTGTCTTGAGTGCCGCAATCAAGCGGCTCGTTCAAAGAACTTCAGCCTCAACCTAATAGACGGTGAATCGTAGTGAAAGAAAGTAATGGTGGCCAAGCCGCACGACCGATTAGTACCGGTTAGCTCCGCGCCTTACAGCACTTCCACACCCGGCCTATCAACCTCGTCGTCTACAAGGGGTCTTTAGGAGCCTTGCGGCTCGGGATTCATGATCTAGAGGTTAGCTTCCCGCTTAGATGCTTTCAGCGGTTATCTATTCCGGACATAGCTACCCGGCGATGCCATTGGCATGACAACCGGAACACCAGCGGTCCGTCCACCCGGGTCCTCTCGTACTACGGGCAGGTCCTCGCAAGAATCCTGCGCCCACGGCAGATAGGGACCGAACTGTCTCACGACGTTCTGAACCCAGCTCGCGTACCGCTTTAATTGGCGAACAGCCAAACCCTTGGGACCTGCTCCAGCCCCAGGATGCGATGAGCCGACATCGAGGTGCCAAACCTCCCCGTCGATGTGGACTCTTGGGGGAGATAAGCCTGTTATCCCCGGAGTACCTTTTATCCGTTGAGCGATGGCCCTTCCATACGGAACCACCGGATCACTA
>JBDSME010000354.1:0-2692 GCA_039916065.1 Polyangia bacterium | reverse complement strand
ACGAACGCCCACGGTTTCTTCGATCACACCATTCAGCGCGGTGATCGGCAGTGGTTCTTCGCCATCAACCGCCCCACGTCCGAGGCCATCATCGAGATCGGCATGAAGTCCCACGAGGGTTATTTCGTGAAGATCGCGCGCTCGGGCAAGGTGGAGTTTCCGCGGCGCGAGCCGGCGGCCCACGCCGAGCCCGAATGGCTGACGGTCCGCGTCGCCACGGGGCAGGTGGAGCATGGCGGAATTCGTATGCCGGCGCGACCGGGCCGCATCACCGGCGGAACAGGCCTTTCGCCCACGGGGGTGCCGTTCCCGGGGGCCACGGCCTTCGATCTGACCACCGGGGGCGATGGCGGCGGCTGGCGCGGCGCGCCCTGGCGGGATGCCAAGGATGCCATGCATCCTGCGGGCAAAACGGCGGGCGGCGACCGGCACGAATGGGAAGAGGTGCGTGGCGACGGCGCCATCGAGGAATTCCGTCGCTTTCACTGGGACGGCCCGGCCACCATCACTTCCTGGGAGGTGGGCCCATTTTCCTACCCTGTGGAGATCCCCGAGCCGGTGCGCGAATCGTTAGATTCATATGAGGGGAAGACCCGCGTCTTGAAGGTCGGCGGTCGCACCCACGTGCTCTACGGACCGTGGCAGGTGATCATTCGTGGCCTGGGGGCGCAGCAGGCACGGGTGGTCCTGTCGCGTTGGGAGGTCTATCGGACCTGGGCAGAGGAGACCGGTCACCACGTCGAGCAGGTCTCCACCACCTACGGACGAACGGGCGCGGGTGCCTCAGAGCGCATGGTGGGTTCCAGCGAACGCCGCTGGGTCGGCGGCAGTGAGGCGCGGCTGGGCGGATCGTCTGAGGTCTTCTTCCTGAAGGCGAGCGAGCTGAGACTCGGCGGGGCCAGCGAGCTCGCATACGCGGGTTCCAGTCAATGGGTCATGCGCGGGGCCAGCGAACGCCTGTTCGCGGGGGCCAGTGAACGGGTGCACAAGGGCGCCAGCGAACAGCTTCAGGGACGGGGCTTTCTGGGCGGTAGCGAAGGGCGCCTGGGCGGTGGCGGCGGTGCCGCTGGCGGCCGTGGCGAATTGCCTGCCGGCGACGGCGTGGCCAACGCCGCCAGCCAGATCTACCCGCAGCCGCCCGCCGGTTCCTCATCCTCTTCCCACAGCAAATCTTCACGCGAGGGATCCTGATGGCGACCGGCTACTTCTCCCTGGTTCTGCACGCGCACCTGCCGTTCGTCCGCCATCCCGAAGATCCCACCGTGATGGAGGAAGAGTGGCTGTACGAGGCCATCACCGGCACCTATCTGCCGCTGCTGCAGATCTTCGAGGGCCTGATGACCGACGGCGTGCCGTACCGCGCCACCGTCTCGCTGTCGGCGCCGCTCATCACCATGCTGACGGATGATCTGCTCAAGGAGCGTTACGCCCAGTATCTGGATGACTTGATCGCGCTGGCGGCCAAGGAGCTGGAACGCACCCGGGCCGAGCCGCAGTACCACCGGCTGGCGCAGATGTATAGCGACCGCTTTCAGAGCCTGCGTCACACCTGGCGGTCGCACGAAGGCAATCTGGTGAACGCCTTTCGTCGCCTTCAGGAGGCGGGGCGCGTGGAGGTGATCACGTCCACGGCGACGCACGCTTTCTTCCCGTTGATGGATCGCAACTGGGCCGCCATCCGCGCCCAGGTCCACACCGCCGCCGATCTGTACGAGAAGCACTTCGGCAGGCGGTCGCTGGGGATGTGGCTGGGCGAGTGCGGTTACGTCCCCGGCATCGACGAGCTCCTGCGCGAGGCGGCCGTCCGCTACTTCCTGGTGGACACCCACGCCATCCTGTTCGCCGATCGCCGTCCGGTCTTTGGTGTCTATGCGCCCCTCTACTGCCCGACGGGCGTGGCGGCGTTTGGTCGCGACACCGAATCATCGGAGCAGGTGTGGAGCGCCAAGCACGGCTACCCCGGCGATCCCCACTACCGGGATTTCTACCGCGACATTGGCTTCGATCTGCCGATGGACTACATCGCGCCCCACATCCACCCGGAGGGGCACCGCATGGCCACCGGGTTCAAGTACCACGCCATCACCCACGACAAGCTGCACGACAAATGGGTCTACGACCCGGACGCCGCGCGCGGCAAGGCGGGGCTGCACGCTGCCCACTTCCGCGGCAACATGGAGAAGCAGGCGCAGCGGCTGCGGGACGGTGGCAACTTCCCCGCGGACCGTCCTCCGCTGATCGTCAGCCCTTACGACGCCGAGCTGTACGGCCACTGGTGGTACGAAGGCCCCACCTTTCTGGGCGATCTGTTCAGGCAGCTTCACCACGATCAGTCCGGGATCTTGGCCATCACGCCCGGTGACTACCTGGAACGCCACCCCAGCAATCAGGTGGCCACCCCCTGTGCGTCCTCGTGGGGCGCCAAGGGTTACAACGAACAGTGGCTCAACGAGACCAACGCCTGGACCTACCGCCACGTCCACGCCGCCGGCGAGCGCATGGTGGAGCTGGCGCGGCGGCATTCCGCGGGCGTCGACGCCTCGACCACGCGCGCGCTCAATCAGGCGGCGCGCGAGCTGATGCTGGCGCAATCCAGCGACTGGACCTTCATCATGTCAACGGGGACCACGGTCCCCTATGCCACGCGCCGGTTCAACGAGCACATCGTCCGCTTCAATCGCCTTTACGACGC
>JBDSME010000353.1:0-4790 GCA_039916065.1 Polyangia bacterium | reverse complement strand
CGATTGTCGTGGTTGCCGTCTTCCACGAAGATGAAGGGCTCCCCGAAGTTGGTGAGCTGGTAGAGAATCTTGTGCTTCACCTGGTGGAACGCGCGGGTGTCGATCTCGTAGTTTCCGGTGCGCTCGTTCATGGCGAACGAAAAGAACTTCTTCTCCTCGCAGAACTCCTGGGTGAAGAACTCGTCGATGAAGGTCACGTCGTTGTAAAGGTGGCGCACCTCGAAGATCTTCTTGCGCCCCAGGCCCAGCCGTTTGTCCCAGACCCGACGCTCGTCGCTGTTCTGGCATTCGTTCCACTCCCGCCCGAACCGCCCCTTGTCCCACCGCTCTTCGATGTGGCGGAACAGCTCGATCCCCACCTTGTAGGGATTCCATTGCCCGGGCGCCGTGGCCAGCACCCCCGCGTTGTGATCGGCGTAGTCGATGATCTCTGACGCCTTCAACGCCCGCTGGGTCATGATCTTGCCGTGCCAGTAAGAGGCCCAGCCCTCGTTCAGGATCTTGGTCTGCCTCTGCGGCGCGAAGTAATAGGCCTCGTCGCGGATGATTTCCAAGACGTCCAGCTCCCACGGCTCCAGCGGCGCATTCTTGAGCAGGAACAGCAGCACGTCCCGCTCCGGCTCGGGGGGATTCCGCCGCGGCTTGTCCCGCTCCTTGTCCAGCTTACGCCGCTGCGCCTCCATGTACTCGGGCGGGTTGATGAAGCTGTCCATGTAGGACTTGGCGCGCAACCGCGGAATCTCCGGCGTCTCCGCCGGCGTGGGCGGGTTCGCCGGCGCCTCGGCCTGCTGGCGCACGATGAACGGCGCCATGGGGTCGATCAGGTTCTCCAGGCACAGGCAAGAGTCGATGAAGCTTTCGACCTTTTCAACGCCCAGCCGTTCCATGTGACGGCGCACCCGCGTGGCGTGGTTCGCCATGCCGTCGATCATCCGGCGGTTGGTCTTGGAAAAAAAGTAGTTGTTCTTGAAGAAGTCCACGTGCCCCAGCACGTGGGCAATGACCATCTTCTGATCCACCAGCGAATTGCCTTCCAGCAGGTAGGCGTACGCGGGATTGTTGTTGATGACCATCTCGTAGATCTTGGAGAGGCCATAGATGTGGCTCTTGGTGAGGTGCTCGAACTCCATCCCGAAGCGCCAGTGGGGATAGCGCACCGGAAACCCGCTGTAGGCGGCCACCTCCTGCATTCGCTTGTAGTCCAGGATCTCGAACTCCACGTCCCAGAAATCCAGGCCGTAAGCGCGGGCATAACCCTCGATCTCGCGCTGGATGTCCTGCAGGTAGGGAGGAAGCTGTGCCACCTACTTGCCCTTCCCCAGGAAATCTCGAATGGAATCCATGATGGCGTCCTTCCCCTTCACCTCGGACACCACCACCCGATCGTCCTCGTCGAAGTGCTCGCCCAGGTCCTTTATGAACTGCCCCGAGCCGTAGGGGCTTTCCACCTGCCCGTAGCAAAATTGATTCACCCGCGGCAGGATCTGCGTGCGCAGGATGTCGATGCACTGCACGGTGTCGTCGACCGACCAGTTGTCCCCATCCGAAAAATGGAAGGGGTAGATGTTCCACTCCGACGGGGGGAACTGGTCCGCGATCAACTTGGCGCACAGCTTGTACGCGCTGGAGATCATGGTGCCGCCCGACTCGCGCGTGCGGAAGAAGGTGTCGCGATCCACCTCCTTGGCCACGGCATCGTGGATGATGTAGCGCGACTCCAGCCCCTTGTATTGCGACCGCAGCCAGGTGTCGATCCAGAAGGACTCGATGCGCACGATCTCCTTCTGCTCGTCACCCATCGACCCGGAGACATCCATGATGAAGATCATCACAGCGCTCGACTGCGGCAGCGGGGTGGTGCGCCACGACCGATACCGCCGATCCTCGCGCACCGGCACGATCATCGGCTTTTCGGGGTTGTAGGTCCCCGTCATCATCTGCCGCCGTAGCGCCTGACGGAAGGTCCGCTTGAAATGCCGCAGCGACTCCGGGCCTGTCCGCCGGATGCCGACGTAGCGGTCCTTCTGGCTGATGATGCGCTCCTTGCCCTTCGGCTCGATGCGCGGAAGTTTCAGCTCCTCGCCCATGATCTGAGCCAGCTCGTCCAGAGACAGCTCCACCTCGATGGCGTGCTCCCCAGCCTTGTCTCCCGCCTTGCCGCTGTCGTCGGCGTTGGGGTCGGCCTTGCCCAGGCTGTCGCCCACTTCCCCGTCCCCCTGCCCCACCCCGCCGTTGTTCTTGCTGCCGAAATGAAACCGCGGCGGATTGATCTGGGGCAGCGGGATGGACACCAGATCCTTTCCCTTGCGGCCGATCAACTCGCCCTGCGATACGTACTTGCGCAGATCCTGTTTGATCTTCCCGCGAACGATGTCGCGGAACCGGCCATGGTCGGGATCGATTCTTAAAGCCATCTCAGATCACCAAAGGCATGTCAGATCACCAGATCCATGAATCTTTGGGTTTCTGCGTCGTACACGCCCAGCCGCCTGCCCTGCCGACGCGCCGCCAGTCCTTGGTCCAGCATCCCCAGCGCCCGCGACAACACCGCCATGGGATCCGGGCTCCCCAGCTCGGCCATCAGCCTGACCAGTAGTTCGGCGGCCGTCCCGTTCATCTCCACCGTGACCGCAGGTGGAGCAGCTGAAGCAGAAACTCTGGGATCCATGAACACCGCTCTCGCTTTTGGTTTACGACCTTTTGAAATCGACGGCGGGGGGGACGGCGCGTCCGCTGCGCCCCCCCCCACATTGGCCTCGCCCCTAGTCCTTGACGTCCCCGCGGGCGAAGATGCTGGCCACGAAGTTCAGCACGTCCGTGGAGCAGATCTCGCAGTATCCGTAGTTGCGAATCATGCGGTTCTTCACCACGTCGATCTTCTCCTGCGTGTCCCGGTCCACCACCGCCGACACCAGACTGGTCAGCTTGATCGAGTCCTTCTGGTCCTCGAACAGCTTCAGCTCCAGCGCCTTCTGGAGCCGTTCGTTGGTGCGGAAGTCGAACTGCCGCCCCTCCACCGCCAGCGCTCCGATGTAGTTCATGATCTCGCGCCGGAAGTCGTCCTTGCGCGACTCCGGGATATCGATCTTTTCCTCGATCGAACGCATCAGGCGCTCATCCGGCTCTTCGTCCTGGCCGGTGTACTTGTTCTTGACCCGCTCCTTCTGGGTGTAGGCCTTGATGTTGTCGATGTAGTTCGCGCACAGCTTGGCGATGGCCTCCTCGTCGGCGCTGATGGCTCGCTGCACCTCGTTCTTCACCATGTCTTCGTACTCTTGCTTCACCATCCCCAGCAGCATCGAGTAGTGCCGCCGCTGATCCTCGTTGGTGATCAACGAGTGATGGCGCAAGCCCGACTCCAGCTCGTTCATGACCATGAAGGGGTTGACGCACCCCTCCCCGCGGTCGCTGACCAAGGCGTTGGAGATCTTGTCCTGGATGTAGCGCGGCGAGATGCCGTCCATGCCCTCCCGCACCGCCTCCTTGCGCAGTTCCTTGATGTTGTCCTGGGTGAACCCCGGCAAGGTCTTGCCATCGTACAGCTTCATCTTCTGCACCAGCGTGAGCTGGTTCTTCTTGGGGTCCTCCAGCCGCGTCAGCACCGCCCACATCGCCGCCGTCTCCAGGGTGTGCGGAGCGATGTGCTTCCCGCGAATCTTGGCGGCGTTGTAGTCCTTCTCGTAGATGCGTCGCTCCTCGGAGATCCGGGTGATGTAAGGGATATCGATTTTCACTGTCCGATCCCGCAACGCCTCCATGAATTCGTTGGACAGCAACTTCTTGTATTCCGCCTCGTTGGTGTGGCCCAGGATCACCTCGTCGATGTCCGTCTGGGCGAACTTCTTCGGCTTGATTTTGTGCTCCTGCGACGCGCCCAGCAGGTCATACAGGAAGGCCACATCCAGCTTCAGCACCTCGATGAACTCGATGATGCCGCGGTTGGCGATATTGAACTCACCGTCGAAGTTAAAGGCCCGCGGATCGCTGTCCGAACCGAACTCGGCGATTTTTCGGTAGTTGATGTCGCCGGTCAGCTCGGTGGAGTCCTGATTCTTCTCGTCCTTGGGCTGGAAGGTCCCCACGCCCACGCGGTCTTGCTCCGACAGGATCAGCCGGCGAACCCGCACGTGCTTCACCACCTCGGACCAGTTGCCCTTGTGATGCAACATCAGCTCGCGGAAGATCAGCCGGCACGCCGGGTCCAGATCGCCCTCGATGTGAACGTGTGCTCGTCCGGCCACGTTCACGCCCAGCTCGACCAGGGCCTTGTCGCGCCACTCCAGAGGGATGAGGCGCAGCGGCTCCTCGTGCATGGGGCACTTGAACTCGCGCGACCCGCCCGCCACGTGCGCCAGCGACTCGGGCAAGGTCCAGTCGAAGGTGTACATCGACCCTTCCGGGGTGCGCGAATATTCCTCCAGGCCGCGCTTGATCAGCCGGGCGATGGTCGATTTCGAGCTTCCCACCGGGCCATGCAGCAGGATCACCCGGCGCTCGGTGCCGTAGCGTTGCGCCGCGCTCTGCAGCACGCTGACCAGACGCATGAGAGGGATGTCGAGGCCGAAGATGGCGTCGCGCCCTCCGTGCTGGTCATCCTTGAAGAAGTTGAAGCGGATCAACCTCTTCTTGTTGTCTATGTACTCTTCCTGACCATAGGACAGGATCATGTCGTAGACGCGCTGAAACGCCGTCCGGGTGACGGAGGGGTTCTTCTTGATCAGGCTCAGATAGTCCTCGAAGGTGCCGGACCAGTTCAGATCGGCATACTCCTTGACGTTCTGCAGGCCCGC
>JBDSME010000352.1:0-3899 GCA_039916065.1 Polyangia bacterium | reverse complement strand
CCTTTGACGCCATTCGCGAGCGGGTCCTCGACGCCATCCCGGACTACCTGCGGCGCAACGTGCGGGGACGTTCGGCGAGCGAGCACCTCTTTCACCTCTTCCTGGCCTACCTGCACGACGCGGGGATCCTCGATCTGCCTTCGCCCGCTCCCGTGCAGGTCGAGGCCGCCCTGCGCAGCACCCTCGCTTTCGTCAGTCGGCTGATGAAGGAGGCGACGGCGGCCGGACCGGTGCCGGTCGGGGGCCCAGATGGTCAAGGAATGGAACTGGCGCTGGTGGCGACGAATGGGCGGTCCCTGGTCGCCACGGTCTGTTCGCATGCCATGCAGTTCCTGACGGTGGATGGCATTGCGGACTGCCCGGTTTGCCATGGACGCGCCAATCCCGACGGCGATGGTCGACGCATCTCCCACGAGAACCTGCGCGCCGTGATTATCGAGGCGAACCCGGAAACCCAGGGGCGCGCCGGATGGCGTCCCGTCGCTGATCAAGCAGCCCTGATCATCGGGCCCGACCACGTCCCGCGCGTTACCCCTCTCGGCGGCAGTCCCTAGCAGATAACCTGGTAGGCCGTGTGCGGCCCTCCGCGTTCCTGCCCGTTCGCGTGGGCCCACCGACCACAAAAGGGGTGGGCCAACCACACGCATTTGTGGAGGAGCGTACGTTTCTATTCTAAAGGGATGGAGACAGCTCGTCGATACACAGTAGTCCCGGGTCTCTCCACAATGAAGCCAAAGAACAGCGTTTTGCGAAAACCGGCGCCCCCAACGGCGACACGTCTTCCGATACGGTGGGCAACCATCGTGGGAGTGGGAGTGCTCGCGGCCGGGTTGTGGGCAGGTTTTCGCCTCTGCGTGGTGCCAATCGGTCCCACGGCGCGCGGCAGCTTGGCGGAGTCGGCGAACGCGGGAGCGAAGCCCGGGGCAAGCCCCGGGGATAGCCGGATGGTTTCCTTGCCCGCGCCGCCGTCAGCCGCCGCCGGATCAGCAGTGCCCGCCCCTCCCGAGGTGCCGATCGCCGAGCGCGTGAAGCCGCTGATGCAGGAGTGGCGAAACGCCATCATCCGCAAGGACGCCGATACGGTGATGAACCTGGATCGCGCGTTTACCGACCACCCGCGCGAATTCCTGTCTGCCCTGATGGCGTCGGCGGAGAACGATCCGGAGGAGCGGGTACGTTCATTTTCGACGCGTGTGCTGGGGAAACTTCGGGCGCCCGAGAGCACCGAGTCGCTGCGCAAGTTGCTGGCCGACCGGAGCGAGTACGTCCGTTTCAACGCCGCCTGGGCGCTGGGACAGCTGGCGGATCATTCGGCTGTGACGAGGCTGCGACGGTTGCAGCAGCGCGATCCCTCGCCCAGGGTTCGTCAGTCCGCTGGCCAGTCGCTGGGCGCCATGGAAGGTGGGTAAGCGATCATGTCTCCAACTGGAAAGGCGCCACGGAAACCAGCATCTTCCCCGTTGGCTGGTCTGTCTCCCGCGTCCCGGGACAAACGCCCCTGGCAGCAGCCCCGCATCCGCACCGGCCATCTGTTCGAATCCAACAGCTTGGCCTGTGGAAAAAACTCGCCACAGCTCGAGCAGTGCACCCAGAACCCCGTGATGTCCTGATGGGCGGAGCCAACCCACCAGGTTCATCCAGCGGCGACTCGTACCGGGACGCAGCTGTCACCACGGTCATGCTTTCCGTCGGTGGCGTGGTAGGGCGCCTGGAGCTGGGAGTGGCGCCCGGGCCTTTCCTGGAGCAACTGCGCGAGCGCTATCACCCCTACACCGTTCCTGCTTCGGAGTGGGTGAGCAGCGAGTTCGTTTTGCGGGTGACGTTCACCGCCGCCGCTCCCGTGGTCGATGGTCATACGCGCGCCGGAGAAGTGGCCGCCCACCCGTTGCGGGTCGAAGAGTCGGATGACCAGATTCGCATCGGACGGTGGGATTTTCGGGCCCTCCTGTCGCCCATGCCTAACACCACGACCACGACCACGACCATGGAGCGCGGGCCACCACCAAGTAGCAGACCGCAGGCCCGCTGGGTGGGGGATGTCTGGTGTCAGATGAACCCCTTCGCCTTCGACTCGCTGCTGCGCGTGGTCTGGGCCGTATTCTTGCCCAGGTCCGGAGGGGCTCTGTTCCACGCCTGCGCCCTGCGGCTGGGAGAGGCCGGCGTGATCTTCCCGGGACAAAGCGGCGCCGGCAAGAGCACCCTGGCTCGGAAGGTCGAAGAACAGGAACGCATCCTCACCGACGAGCTGGTGGCGGTGTCACGCGGGGCCATGGGGCAATGGCGCATCTCCGGAACTCCGTTCTGGGGCGAATTCCAGCGTGGGGGCGGGTCGATCCGGAGCTGGCCCTTGAACAACATCGCGTTTCTGGAGCAGGCCGAGACGCTGGCGGTCGGGTCGGTTTCGGCGGCCGAGGCCACGTTGCGGCTGCTGGGCTGTTTTCTCTGTTTTCAGACCGACGCGGACACGGCGGCCCGCAACCTGGCCATCGCCGTGGATCTCTGCACCGAGGTGAACGCGGTGGCCTTGCGCACGCGGCGGGACACGCCCATCGCCGACGTGGAGATGACCCTTGCCCCCTACCTTCCCGATCGGTCACGTCGCGATCATCCACCCACCCCTCGGGAGATGATCTCCGAGTTCCGGTGGATGCTGATGCAGAGCAAGCAATACGCCTACAAGCCACAGGGCAGCAGCATGCGTCCCTGGTTGCGCGCTGGCGACGCCCTGTTCATCCAGACGGTGGGTGAGGCAGAGCTGGCCACCGGAGACATCCTGCTTTACTGGACACCGGGGCCGACCGCGGACGAAGATCGATTGACCTGTCACCGCTTGGTGGCGCGCCTGGGGGCGGGAGCCGCCTCGGCAGGGGAACAAAAGTTCAAGTTTTTCATGAAAGGTGACGCTCTGTCGAGCATCGAAGCCTTCGAAAACGGCCGACAGTCCGAGATCCTGGGGCGGGTCTCCGCCGTGTCACGCAATGGCAAGGCGGTCCCCATGCCGGGGCGGCTGGGCAACCTGGCCCGGCTGGTGGGCTCGCTGGTGGCCACCCCCCTCTTGAAGATGGCGGGGCGCTGACCATGCTGGACTCCACCCTGCTGCGCCGGGTCTCCTCCCTACCTTTTCAAAAACTGAACGACGAGGTCCTGGTGGTGGATCCGCGCACCCGCGAGGTCCACCTGCTGAACCTCACGGCAACCAGGATCTGGGACCTGCTGGAGCATCCCTCCACGCCCGCCGCGTTGCTGGCCGTCTTGCGCGAGGAGTTTGACGCGCCGGATGAGGCGCTGCGCGCGGACATCCGCACCCTGCTGGCCGAGCTGGGCGCCAAGGGGCTGGTAGGACCGGAGGCCGGTACGGACGACCACTTCGCAGAGGGCGCAGAGGGCAGCGCGCCTCCGAAGACGAGGCGGCCCTGAGGCAGCGATGATTCCGCGCCAAGGCCGGTGTGGAGATGACGAGGTGGTCGGCATGGAGCCGGCGGCGGCCATCATCCATGGATTCCAGGGGTGGGCGCATGACAATCTGGTCCCCCTCAACGTCAGCATTGAGATCACGCTGGCGTGCAACATCCGCTGCGTGCATTGCTACAACTTTGACCGCGACCTCCCGCTGCCCGGCCGCGCTGCCTCCGCGGGGGCTGCAGCGCCAGCGTCAGCAGATCCCGGCGCGGTGGCGGCGACCTCCACCACGGCTTGTGCGAGCGGCGCCGCAACCTCACCGGAGCTATCCACAGAGGAACTCTTGCAGTTGATGGGGGAGCTGCGCGAGGCAGGCTGCCTGTTCCTGTCCCTGACCGGGGGGGAGGTGCTCTCTCATCCGGACCTGTTTCAGTTTCTGGATCGAGCACGCGAGCTCAACCTGGCCGTGCAACTGCTGACCAACGGCACCCTGCTGCGGC
>JBDSME010000351.1:0-4092 GCA_039916065.1 Polyangia bacterium | reverse complement strand
GGGGCACCTCCGCGGGGGCCTTCTCGCGGAAAGCCACCGCGATCGGCGACGTCTTGGTTTGCAAGAGGTGCTGCAGGTTGTCGCTGAGGAGCTTGGCGTTCATTGCTGAGACTAATCACACGCCCAGGGATCCTTTACAAGCAGCGGGGGTGTTATGTCCTGAAGGATGGCGGCGAACATCACAGGCGCGAATGGCGCGGCCGGGGAGGCCCGCGGTTGCGTGGTCCTGGTGATGCACACCACCAGTTACAACATCGACGCGTTCGTCAGGGCCGCCGACAGCGCCGGTTTGCGGGCTGTGATCGCCTCCGATCGTTGTCACGTGCTGGACGGCGTGTGGAAGTGGCCAGGCGATTCGCTGGTCATCGACTTTTACGATCCTGTGGGCGCGGCGACGGTCATCGCCAGTGGTGCGCGCGCGCTTGCCCTTGTCCCCGTGAGGGCGGTGATCCCGGTCGGCGGCGAAGTGGCGGCGCTGGTCGCCACCCTGGCCAGCCGGCTCTTGGGCCTGAGGGGAAACGCCCCGGAAGCCGCCGAGGCGGCCGCCAACAAGCTGCGTATGCGCCAACTCTGCGCACGCGCTATCGAGCAGGGGGCCCCCTTGCGCGTCCCTGCCTTTGCCGTCTTCCCGTACGATGGCGATCCGGCGCCGATCGCGACGGTGGTGGGTCGGACCATCGGCTGGCCGTGCGTGCTCAAGCCCCTGTTGCTGTCCGCCAGCCGCGGCGTGATCCGGGCCGATGATCCCGGCACCTTCGCGGCGGCCTTTTCGCGCCTGCACCGCTTCCTCGCCACGCCGGCGCTGCTGCACATGAGCGACGGCGCCGCCGCCGAAGCGGACATCGCCGTGGGCGTAGGCAGGATCGGAGCCGTGGGCGGTGCCGGCCACTCCGCCGCGCGCCAGATCCTGGTGGAGGCGTTCGTGCCCGGGGCCGAGGTGGCGCTGGAGGGGCTGCTCACCGGCGGCATGCTGCGGACGCTGGCCCTTTTCGACAAGCCCGACCCGCTGGAGGGACCGTACTTCGAGGAGACGCTGTACATCACCCCGTCCCGGCACCCCGCCTCGATCCAGGCCGCCGTCGAAGAGGCGGTTCGCGAAGCGGCGCGCGCGCTGGGCCTGGAAACGGGACCCGTCCACGCCGAGGTTCGGCTCGGTCCCGACGGTCCGGTGGTCATCGAGGTGGCGGCGCGGACCATCGGCGGGTTGTGCTCGCGGACGTTGCGGTTCGGCACCGGCCTGTCCCTGGAGGATCTGGTGATCCGCCAGGCGACAGGCCAGTTTGATGAGGCTGCCACCACCGGCGATGCGGCGCCCGCCGCGTTGACCAGGGCGCCAGCCGCCGCGGGGGTCATGATGATCCCCATCCCCGCTGGCGGCGTGCTGAAGGGCGTTCGGGGAGTGGCCGCCGCGCGTGCCGTGCCAGAGATCGAGGATGTGGTGATCAGCGCCGGAGTGGGGCAGACCCTGGTGCCGCTGCCGGAGGGCGCGAGCTATCTCGGGTTCATCTTCGCCCGCGGCTCGGCGCCCGAAGTGGTGGAGGCGGCGCTCCGCACCGCGCACCGCCACCTCACCTTCGACATCGCGCCCATGCTGTCCGTGGTCTGACGCGGTCAGTGGCCGTTGGTTTCCCCGGGGCGAGCAGTCTCGCCGAGCTGGGCGTGGGTCAGCGATCGTTCGTCGAACGGCGGCATTTGAGGCATGTGGGGCCTGGCAGGTGGGTTGACGTTTCCGGCAGCGGACCCATATTTGCCCCTGACGGTTACTGAACGTGGCGCTGCGGATCGAAGACTATGCCCTGATCGGCGACACCCAGACTGTCGCCCTGGTCGGTCGCGACGGTTCCATTGACTGGATGTGCCTGCCGCGGTTCGACTCGGGGGCGTGCTTCGCGGCCCTGCTCGGGGATCCCTCTCACGGGCGATGGTCACTGGCTCCGGCCGAGGGGGTGCCCGACCTGACGCGTGTCAAGCGGCGTTATCGCGACGGCGGCCTGGTCCTGGAGACCACGTTCGTCACCTCGACAGGGACGGTCCGGGTGATCGATTGTATGCCGCCGCGGCAGCGGACGCCGGACCTGGTCCGTCTGGTCGAGGGGGTGGAAGGTGAGGTGGCCATGCGCATGGAGTTGGTCATCCGCTTCGATTACGGGGCGGTGCTCCCGTGGGTATACCGCCTGGCCGACGGGCGCCTGGCCGCGGTGGCGGGCGCGGACGCTCTGCTGCTGCAGGAGGGCGTGGAGACCCACGGCGAGGGACTGACCACCGTGGCCGAGTTCGTGGTGCGGCCGGGACAGCAGGTGCCGTTCGTGCTGTCGTGGCACCCTTCACATGAGCGACAACCCAAGGCGACCGATGCCGTACGGGCGGTACGCGACACCGAACGGTGGTGGCAGCGTTGGTCGAAGCGCTGCGCGTACCGGGGCAGGTGGCGCGAGGCGGTGGTGTCATCGCTGCTGACCTTGAAGGCGCTGACCTACGCGCCCACCGGCGGAATGGTCGCGGCCGCCACCACCTCGCTGCCCGAATGGCCCGGCGGCCAGCGCAACTGGGACTATCGCTACTGCTGGCTGCGTGACGCCACGTTCACTCTGAATTCGTTGATGACAGCGGGCTATCAGGACGAGGCCGTTGCCTGGCGCGACTGGCTGCTTCGCTCGGTGGCGGGCGATCCATCGAAGCTGCAGATCATGTACGGCATCGGCGGCGAGCGGCGCCTCACCGAGTACGAACTGGACTGGCTGCCCGGCTATGAGGGGGCACGCCCCGTGCGGGTGGGGAACGCGGCCGTGAACCAGGTACAGCACGACGTTTATGGCGAGGTGATGGACACGCTGCACCACGCGCGTCGCGCCGGGTTCGCGCCCGATCCCGCCGCGTGGAAGGTGCAAAAGGCGCTGCTGGACTTTCTGGAAGGAAACTGGCGCACGGCCGACGAGGGGCTGTGGGAGGTGCGCGGGCCGCGGCAGCATTTCACCCACTCGAAGATCATGGCCTGGGTGGCGTTCGATCGCGCCGTCAAGGGTGTGGAGTACCTGAAAGAGGAGGGACCGGTCGAGCGGTGGCGCGCCCTCCGTGACCAGATTCACGCCGAAGTGTGCGCCCAGGGCTGGAACGCCGCGAAGAGTGCCTTCACCCAGTCCTATGGTTCGTCGCACCTGGACGCCAGCATGTTGCTGATCCCGCAGGTGGGGTTTCTTCCTGCCTCCGACCCGCGCCTGCGTAGCACCGTCGCGGCGATCGAGCGCGAGCTGCTGCAAGATGGTCTGGTGATGCGTTACCGCACGGAGGGACAGGACGGCCTGCCAGCGGGTGAGGGTGTGTTCCTGGCCTGTAGCTTCTGGCTGGCCGACTGCTATGCGTTGCTGGGGCGTCGGGACGAGGCACGCCGGCTGTTTGAACAGCTGCTGGCGTTGCGCAACGACGTGGGGTTGCTATCAGAGGAGTACGATCCGGTGCAGCGGCGAATGTTGGGGAACTTCCCCCAGGCCTTTTCGCACGTCGGACTGATCAACACGGCCTTCAACCTGGACAGCGATGAATCGGCCTCCGCCCCTCAGCGGCGCGGGAGTTGAGCAGAGGAGGCCCTATCCACCATGCGCGCAATCACCGTAACGCCCGGAAAAGCCCAGAGCGCCCGCCTGGATGATGTCGCCGAGCCGGAGCCGGGCGATGGCACGGTCCTGGTGCAGACGCTGGCCGTCGGCGTGTGCGGGACGGATTTGGAAATTGTCGAGGGGAAGTACGGTTGGGCGCCCGCCGGTCAGGACCGCCTGATCATCGGGCACGAGTCGCTGGGCAGAGTGGTCGAGGCACAGCCGGAGAGCGGATTCGAAACGGGGGACTGGGTGGTGGGGATCGTGCGCCACCCGGACCCGGTCCCTTGCGCCAGCTGCGCCGCCGGCGAATGGGACATGTGCCGCAACGGTCGGTACACGGAGCGGGGCATCAAGGCGCTGCCAGGATTTGCGTCGGAAAGGTACCGCAGCGCCCCCGACCATCTGGTCAAGGTCGACCCCAAGCTGGGCGACCTGGGCGTCCTGCTTGAGCCCACCAGCGTGGTGGCCAAGGCGTGGGAGCACACCGAGAGGATTG
>JBDSME010000350.1:0-3144 GCA_039916065.1 Polyangia bacterium | reverse complement strand
CCTGTTTTGGCACGTGGCCGCCGTCGATCCCGCCCGCACCCACGCACTGCGCCCGTCGGCGAGTTCGAGACGCACGGGCGCGTTGCACGCCATGAACTCCATGTTGCCGCACATCGTTCGCAACGTGGCCGTATGGACGTTCGAAACATTTTCCAGATCCCCATTGACGAAGAACAGCGGATCGCGGTCCATCTCCTCGGGTGAGATGAACGTGTTCAGCCGTGTCAAGTACGGACGGCCATCGATCATCATCTGCGCGTCCATGCGCGGTTTGATGATGGTGGCGGAGATGGCCGTGGTCAGGCCCGGCAGATCGTAAGGGGGAAAGGCGAATTGCCCCCAATAGGTGGCGACGTTTCCGTAGAACTGCGATTCGGTCACGCCCATATCCTTGACCGCCTGAGGCATGGGAATGAATTTGACCAGCAGCGGCAACATCTGCGGATCGTTCGCCAATCCCATCGCGATCACCTGCTGGACGTAGGCCGGCGGCGTCATCGCCGCTTGCAGGGCGGCGAGGTTAAACTGACCATTGGAGTAGACGGCCGCGCGCGCGATGCTGGACGGCCCCGCGTATTCGGTGACGAAGGCCTTTCCGCCCGCTTCGTTGGCGGCCAGGCTCAGCAAGCCCTTGGGACCGAAATAGTTCGTTCCACCCGTCAGCCAGTCGATGCGGGCCTCGTCGATCTTCAGCTCATAAAACCCGCTGGGGACGGTGCGCTTGTCCGCCAACACCCACAACAGCACGGGCATGTCCGGGTTCGCGGCGATGGCCGTCAGCCGCAGCGGCACGCACGGCTCGGTGCCTCTGAAGGTCATCACGATTGGCTGGATCGACCGTACGCCAACGCCGTTCAATAGCTTGAGGGCGACGAAGAACTTTCGTTCGCGCACGTAGACGTCGATGAGGCCGGAGGCCGCGTCGCTCACTATGTAGCCATTGTCCGTGAGCCACATTTTCAGCGCCACCGGATCATCGGACTTGATGACGGCGGCGTCGAAGGGCCCGACAGCTCCCTGGAAGCTGACCATCACGCCACCGCCGCTGGCACCGCCCGCGCCTGTCGAGCCACCCGTACTGGCGGACCCTCCGGTGCCGGACCCTCCGGAACCTGTGAACGGCTGGGGGATGCACACGCCGTCGGTCGCCGGTTGCGTGCGAAACGTCGGTTGGGTGATGCCGGCCAGCGCCGTGAACAAGCGATCGGTTCCGACACCGAGCTTCGGTTCCGCATCGACCGGAACGACCCACGAGAATTTCGCGGCGTCGCCGGTGTACAGGATCTGGATGTGCGCGACCAACGTCGGCGCCCCGCCCGCGGGATCCGGTGTGATGGAGAACACCACGTTTTCCCCGTTTTGGGCCACCGGAAGCGGCGCGAACGGATCGGGCGGGCGCGCGTTACAGAACAGACCGCCGCAAGCCTGTGCGCTCCCCGGCTCGAGCAACAGCCCCGCTGCTCCCAACACCGCCAGCGCGCCGGCGCCGGCGACACATCGAAGCAGCGATTGACTTGCGTTCCTTGGATTTCGCATCGGATCCTCCTTGGTGCTCCCGGACAGAGTGCACCGGCCTCGACGTGAGCAACGTTCGTGCCGCAAAACAGTACGCGTTGTCGGGCCTTGGCGCCGCCATTTCGCCGCGAGGTCGGACGCCGCGACATTTCGATCCAGAACCAGTCGCGTGAGGTGCGCGCCGCGCGAGCCCGAATGAATTCAGAGGCGAGGTGGTCGCGCTGCTTCAGCGTGTCAGGCGCTTCGGACCGCGCTTTGCGGCGACACACCCATCGCGGTATTAGCACGACGTGGAGAACTGGCTCCGTCTGGAGGCTGTCACGAGGTCGGCTGTGCTCGCCGTCGTGCTTGTGGGCGGCTCGGCGTGTGGTGGCAGAACCCACGCAGGAGCACACCCCTCCGCGGACGGTGGCGCCGGCGGTGGGGGCGGTCAGCGCGGCTCGGGCGGAACACCGGGCTCAGGCGGAATACGCGGTTCGGGCAGAACAGGGGGATTGGACGGGACAGCCGGAATTGGCGGCTTGGGCGGGACAGCCGGTACCGCAGCAATAGCCGGAACGGGCGTCGTGGGGTCCGGGCCGCCCGACGCGGGAAGTGACGCCGCCGCCGGAGCGGTCGCCACGGGCGTAGGCGGCGCCGCTGGCAGCGGGGGACAACCTCCCAGGGCCGACGGCGGAACGCCGGCCAAGCAATGGTCTTGTCCATCGGGGCCTTACCCCTTGCCGCAGCCCGGACCGGCGCGGCCCGTTTGCGGGACCTTCCCATTCAAATACAACTGGAACGAAGGCCCAACTTGGATTGCCAAGCAAGGTTCCTTCTTCTTCTCGAATTTCGTGATCAAGGCCGCCGGCCCGGGCGACATGATCAAGCTCACGCCGAGCACCGGCACGTGTGAGACGTTCATAACCGGCAACGGCTGTAACGGCCTGGCGGTCGCCGCCGATGGCAACATCGTCGCGGCTTGCCAGACGCCGCGCGCGCTGATGTATTACGACGTGGCCACCAAACAGGGGCGCGTACTGGCAGACATGGCCGGTGGGGCGATGCTCGACTCGGTGAACGACGTCGTGGTTCACTCGAACGGTACCATCTACTTTACCAACCCCGTCTACGAGCTTGCTGGTCGGCCCATGGGCCTGGGGCAGGCTGTTCTCCGCATCGATCCAGCCGGCGCAATCTTCGTCATCGCACGTGGCCCGGCGAACGGCATCGCTCTGTCGCCCGACGAAACGCGGCTCTACGTGGTCCTGCAAGGCGTTTGGGATCTCGACGCGCAGGGGATCCCCTCGAACCCACGCACCTTCCCGCTTGGCGGCGATGGCATCGCTCTGGACTGCGCTGGGAACATCTATGACAACGCGGGCGTCATTCACAACGCCGCGGGCCAAGAGGTCGGCACCTTTCCCGGTGGGACCAATATGGCATTTGGAGGCGTCGACGGCCGAACATTGCTGGTGCTGCGCAACCAAATGGTGGAGACCGTGCAAATGAACATTCCCGGCCTGCCCTGAAGCCACGCCGCCAAGGGCTCGCGCACCACGGGCGGTGCGAGTCATCGCCGGCGATTTGTTCGCTCTACAACTGGCAATGAAGCACCCAGCTGGTTTGCGTATCGCACGAAGTATTCGG
>JBDSME010000349.1:0-11351 GCA_039916065.1 Polyangia bacterium | reverse complement strand
ATCCCCGCGTCGTGCAGGTAGGCCAGGAAGAGGTGAAAGAGGTGCTCGCTCGCCGAACGTCCCCGCACGTTGCGCCGCAGGTAGTCCGGGATGGCGTCGAGGACCCGCTCGCGAATGGCGTCAAAGGCCGGGACGGTTCCCACAGAGCCGAACAACCAGGACCGATAGCGGAACGGGTCGGCGTTCGCGGCGGCCTTGTTACCGTCGAGACCGAGGCCCACGCGTCCGATCATGGCATCGGCCTTCAGATCGTGCGCCAGCGAATACAGATCGATCTCCGCCCCATTGGCGCGCGGGCGCTTTTGCAGCAACACATCGCCGCCCTGGATGAACCCCAGAGACCACCCTTCTGCCTCTGCCTCTGCCTCCGCCCCTTTTCCGCTGCTGCGGGAAGCGAGCGCGCTGCGCGCTGAAAACAGGGCGCAGCTCATGTTCTCCGGTTCGTTTCCGAAATAGGCGACCAGGTGACTCATGCGCTGACTGAAGTATACGGAGCGGGAAGGCGTGCGACCACCCACGATGCGAAGTCTTCGACGATCGTTCGCCAGTCCGGCTCGAGAAATAGCTCGTGATACGCCTCGGGATAGACCTTCACGTCGACCATGGCTCTGGCGGCCCGCGCGAATGCCAGGGTGCGTTCGCTGCTGACGATGCGGTCGTCGCCGGGCACCGCGATGAGGGTGGGCACCCGCAGGGTATCCGGGTGCCCCAGGATGTATGCCTGGGCGGCTCTCACCTCGTTGAACCAGCGGGGGGTGGCCACCTGATGGGCCAGAGGATCGTCCGCCCAGCGTTCCCGCGCCGTCGGGTCGCGCGTGGTGTCGCTCGATCGCAGCTCATTCCCCATGGCCAGGGTGGGCCAGACGCCGCCCACCATCTGGGCCAGAGCCAGCTTCCAGCGGGGGACCGCCAGCTTGAGTTCCAGCCAGGGGGCGGCCAGCACCAGTGCGTGCAGGGTGGAGCGGGTGGTCAGGGCATAGCGGAGGGCCACCGTGGCCCCGTGGCTGTGCCCCAGAACCACCAGGGGCCGCCGGGGGTCATCCCGGCTAGCCGACTCGATGACCTCGTGCAGATCGTCCAGGAAGTCGGCGAAGCGGCGCACGTAGCCGCGCCGTCCCGTGGACAGCCCGTGGCCGCGGCAATCGAACGCCGTTACCGCGAGTCCGAACCGGCTCAAGGCCTCCGCGACCTGGCGGTGTCTGCCGCAATGGACGGCGAACCCATGCAACATCACCAGGGTGGCCCGGGCCGGACCTACCGCGGGATGGTGCTCAACGTGAAGCACGGTGCCATCCTTCACAGATAGCTTGGACAGCTTGGACAGCTCGGACAGTTTGCGTTCTGCGTACGTGACGTTGGACACCGCTGTACAGACGTAACATGGGGTCTTGAAACGGCAAGCGCGCGATGCAAGGCGCGCGGCGTTGGTGCAATTTAGAAAGCGGTGCACTACTCTCCGGGCCGTCCATGCGCATCACCGAGATTTACCGCAGCATTCAGGGGGAAACCCAGTACGCAGGGCTACCTTGCACGCTGGTCCGCACCACCGGATGCGACCTGCGCTGTGGTTACTGTGACAGCGCCTTCGCGTTTCAAGGGGGCGAGGAAATGTCCGTCGCCGAGGTGGTGGCCGCCGTGGATAAGCTGGCGGTACCCTTGGTCTTGCTCACCGGTGGTGAACCGATGTTGCAGCGGGAGATCGGGGATCTGGCCGCCCGCCTGCTGACGGATGGCTACCGGGTAATGATCGAGACCTCGGGCGCCCACCCGCTGGATCGGCTGCCGCCGGAGGTGGTGCGCATCGTTGACATGAAGACCCCGGGGTCGGGCGAGACAGGGCGCATGCGTCTGGAAGTGCTCGAGGGACTGCGGGCGCAAGATGCGGTGAAGTTTGTGATTTGCAACGAGGACGATTACCGCTGGGCGGTCGACATGATCAGAAACCGCGGGCTGGCGGGGCGCACCGAGATCCTTCTGTCACCTGCACATGGGCAAGTGGATCCGCGCGATCTGGTGGCGTGGATATTGCGCGACCGTTTGCCCGCGCGGCTGAATCTGCAGCTTCACAAGTACGTCTGGCCCCCTGACGCGCGCGGCGTCTGAGCATCTACGCCCCCGGGGCGGAGGCCTCGTTCTGGCCGGGTGCGCGGACGCCGCCGGGTGGAAGATCCTCAGGCCAAACGATGTCGTTGGGCAGCTGTCGTTTGCCGAATCCTGAAGAAATTCCGGGACAAAACGGGTGTTGGATAATTGACACTCAAAGTCCGGCCCTGGTAACGTCCTACGCATTCGACGGCTAACGTCGTCGCAGGTGTTCAGTCCATTGCCGGGGCGTGACAGATAGTGAAACGACTCGTGGCCACAGTCGGAATTGTCACAGCCCTGATGGTGGAGGCGGGGTGTGCCACCCGCGCGGCCAACAAGGATGCTGACCAGGCACAGATTCGCACCCAACTGGCGGTGGACTACTTCCGCGGACAGCGCACCGAGGCCTCCCTCGACGAGGCACACAAGGCGCTTCAGATCGATCCGGAGAATGCCGATGCCTACGATCTCTTGGGCCTGATAGCGCTGTCGCAGGGAGCGGAGTACCTGCGGCAGGCGGAAACCTCGAGCTGTTTGCGGGGCGGCGATGCCGAGGCGGTGCGACGTGATGCCGCCGGCAAGTTCAAGGAAGCGGAGCAACACCTGCGCAAGGCCACGGCGCTCCGCCCGACCTTCGCCGAGGCCTGGAACAACCTGGCGGTCGCGGCGCTGCAACTGGAGAGCTACGACGAAGCGAGCGTCGCGGCGGCCAACGCCTTGAAGGATGTCTCCTACCCATCGCCGGAGCTGGCGCGCGCCAATCTAGGCTGGGCTGAATTTCACAAGAAGAATCTCAACGGCGCCTGGAAGGCCTTGCATGAGGCGGTGGCGCGTACCCCCGGTTTCTGTGTGGGTCGCTATCGCCTGGCCAAGGTCTACGTGGAGCGCGGCCAGTATGAGGAGGCGGCGGAGGAGGTGGACGCCGTGACGAACAACCCGGCCTGTCCCATCCAGGAAGCGTTTCTCCTCGCCGGGATGGTGCATCAGCGTCGCAAGGACTCCTCCGGGGCCCGGGCCCTGTTCGATCGCTGCGTGGCCATTGCGCCGCGCGCTTGCCTGGCCGGCGAATGCAAACGCTATGGAGAGATGATCCAGTGAGACCGCGCGGCAAATTGGGCAAGGAGGTGGCCGGTTCCCGGGCTGCGCCGGCAGTCCATTTCCGCGCTACGCTGGCGGGAAAAATATTTGCGAGAAAACCCTCTCCGAAAAATCCCAAAGACGTGCTGGCCCCCGTTGACGCCGGCCAGCCGTCAGCGGTAGACACCCCTGCGGTCGGTGTGCCGATTCGGTTCCACGCGGGTTCCGGAATTGTCATCGGCAGTCGTTCACCCTCAGCCATGGAAAAAGAGCACTTCGGCAACTGCCTGCGACGGGCGCGAGAGAGTCGGGAGATCTCCCTCTCCGACGTCGCGCAGAGAACGAAGGTGTCACGCGCCGTCCTTGAGTTGCTGGAGAAGGGTGACCTGGACCTCCTGCCGGCAGGGGTCTACTCCCGGGGTTTCATCCGCTCGTTCGCGCGCGCCGTGGGCACCGATGAGATGGAACCGTTGCAGCTATACGAACGAGCCATCGAGGCGCGCACAGCCGCGGAGAAGGCCAAGTTCGCCACCCCGGTGCCTGACGCGCCGGCGCCGTTGCCGCACGGCCAGGCCGATGACGAGCTCTCCGCGCCTCGGCGCGGTCTGGGTCTGGCGGTGTTCGTGATCATCTTGCTGTTGATCGCCACCATCACCCTGTCCTTGTTGTTGCGCCGCCCGCCCCCCTCTGGGGAAGGGCTGAGCTGGTTGGCACCGCGCCCTCCCGCCGTCATGGGCATCATGGGAATCATGGGCATCATCGGATGATCCGATGAACCCTCTCCCCTTCGGGGCGAGGGGACCGGAACGCAAGCGGGTGTCTCGCGCTTTGTTGCGCTAAGCTGACCGGGTTGGGCTCGCTGGCCACGTCTGCCATTCTGTTGCGTTCGATCGACTACGGCGAATCCGATCGGGTGGTCACTTTGTTTGGTCGCGATACCGGCTGTCTGGGCGCCATCGCGCGTGGGGCCCGCAAGAGCCAGCATCGATTCGGCGGCGGGTTGGGCCTTTGCAGCGTCGGGCAGGCGGCTCTGCGCGAGCGTGGCGGCTCCGAGTTGCTCACGCTCGAGCGCTTCGACGTGACCACTTCTTATCCCTCGCTGGGCAGTGATGTGGCGCGTATGGGCGAGGCCGCGTACGTCGCCGAGTTGCTGGCCAAGCTTTGTGCCCCCCGCCAGGCGGAGCCGGCGCTCTTCGAGCTGACGTTGGCTTTCCTGGGCCTCCTGGACGCCGAGGGGGCGCACCCCACGCGGCTGCGGGTCTTCGAGCTGGCGCTCCTCGGCAAGCTGGGCTTCGCGCCCGTGCTGGAAGAGTGCGCCGCGTGTGGGCGCGACGATCTGTCCACGCGCGACACCATCGACGTTCGCTTCATTCCCGATCGGGGCGGGGTGGTCTGTCTGGCATGTGCGGGACGGGGGCGGCCCATGCGCCCGGTGGTCCGGCTGGCGCTGGCCCACCTGTCCCGGGCTCCCCTGGCGGAGGCTCTCGGTCTTCCCCTGCCCGCCGACGTGGCCCGGGGTTGTCGTGAGGCGCTGCAGGAGCTGATCGCCATTCATCTCTCGGCGCCGCTGCGTTCGCTGGAATTCCTGGCGAAAATTGGAAACATGGAGCAATCACCGCGGGTCAACGAGAAAAGTTCATGACCGACCAGCGTTCACCCAGCCCCCCTCTGTTCGGCATTCGCCACGTGGCGCTCGTCGTCGGCGATCTGGAAACCGCGGAGCGCTTCTGGTGCGCTGTGATGGGTTACGTGGTGGAATGGCGCCCCGACCCGGACAATGTCTACCTCTGTTCCGGGACCGACAACCTGGCGCTGCACCGGGCCCCCCCCGCCACATCCCTTGGCGATGCTCCTCAGCGGCTGGACCACATCGGCCTCGCGGTTCCCACGCCCCAGGACGTGGACGCCTGGGCCGCCCATCTTGCGGAGCACGGGCTGGCCCTGAAGGCGCCCCCCCGCAGCCACCGCGACGGCTCCCGCTCGCTCTACTTCCAGGCCCCCGACGGCACCTTGGTGCAAATCATTTACCACCGCCCACTTTCGCAGTAAGTCTAGCCCGCCATGCCAGCGTCCAGCCTTGAATCCATCGTCAGCCTCTCCAAGCGTCGCGGGATCATCTTCCCGTCATCCGCCATCTACGGAGGGCTGGGTAGCACCTGGGACTACGGTCCGCTGGGCGTGGAGCTGAAGAACAACGTCAAGCGCGCCTGGTGGCGATCCGTGGTGCACGAACGGGACGACATGGAAGGCCTGGACGCAGCCATCCTCATGAATCGCCTCGTCTGGAAGTACTCCGGACACGAGGCCACTTTCTCCGACCCCATGACCGATTGCCGCGCCTGCCAGTCGCGCCCCCGGGCCGACCACGTGTTCGTCGCCCAGAAGGGGAGGGATCCCAAGGGGCTGGAGGAGATCAACGCCGCCATCAGCGCCAAGGAGCTGAAGTGCCCCAAGTGCGGCTCCGCCGACCTCACGGAGGCGCGCCCCTTCAACCTGATGTTCAAGACCACCGTGGGCGCGGTGGAGACCGGCGATGACTCCGGGCTGGCCTATCTGCGTCCGGAGACGGCACAGGGAATGTTCGTGAACTTCGGCAACGTGCTGGACACCATGCGCCGCAAGTTGCCCTTCGGCATCGCCCAGATCGGCAAGGCCTTCCGCAACGAGATCACGCCCGGCAATTTCACCTTCCGCACCCGCGAGTTCGAGCAGATGGAGATTGAATACTTCGTCAAGCCGGGCGAGGACGAAGCGGCGCATCAGGCCTGGATCGACACCCGCACCCAGTGGTACGCCGACCTGGGCATGCGCAAGGAGAACCTCCGCCAGCGCGAACAGGAAAAACACGAGCTGGCCCACTACGCCAAGCGCTGCGTCGACCTGGAATACAAGTTCCCCATGGGCTGGAGCGAGCTGGAAGGTATCGCCAACCGCACCGACTACGACCTGCTGGCGCACAGCCGTGGCCCCAACAATCCCGATTCCATCGCCGAGCTGCGCTACTTCGACCAGGAGCAGAAGAAGCACATCGTCCCCTACGTCATCGAACCTTCGGCGGGCGCCGACCGGGCCACCTTGGCGTTCCTCTGCGACGCTTATGACGAGGCGCTGGTGAAGGAGCCGCCCGCCGAGGAGATCACCAAGCTGCGCGACCTGGTGCAGAGCTTCGCCAGATCGGTGGAGAAGCGGGACAACCTGGATGCGCCCACCAAGGGGCGCCTGGTGGAAGCGGCCACTCAGATTGCCTCGGAGCTGCCTGGCTCGCTGCCGCGCCTCCTGGCCCTGTCAGATGACGCGGACGCCAACCGAATCGAGGTCTTCAAGAAAGTGCGGGGGGTCTCCGAGAAGCTGGGGGACGAGTTCACCCGGACCGTGCTCCGCCTCAATCCGCGCCTTTCCCCCATAACCGTCGCGGTATTTCCCCTGAAGAAGAACGAACCGCGGCTGGTGGAGCTGGCGCGCGGTATCAAGAAAGAGTTGCAAGGGGAGGGGCTGCGGACCGTCTATGACGACACCGGCGCCATCGGGAAGCTCTATCGGCGACAGGACGAGATCGGCACCCCGTTCTGCCTGACGGTCGACTTTCAGAGCCTGGAGGACGGAACCGTGACCGTCCGCGATAGGGATTCCATGTCGCAAGAGCGCGCCAGCAGGGCGGAACTGGCCGGGGCGCTCAAGCAGCGGGTGAAGCTAGCGTAGCGCGCCTCCGGCGTTCGCGGGAGGCGCGCCCGGGCATCTTACGGGGCTGGGTAGGGCATCTAGATTGGCAAGAACGGATAGACCTGGGCCATTTCCCTCTTTCCGTGGCGGAGGCCAGGATGTAAAAAGCCCGCCATGCCACAGGTTCAAAAAAGAGTCACGTCGAAGTCCAAGCTGCAAAAATCGGTCGCCAAGGTCGTCAAGAACGTCAAGCTCGCCCGAAACGGCGTCAGCAAGGCCCTGAGCAAGACCGTCAAGAAGGAAAAGGCGAAGGTCCGCGCGGCCCTCTCCAAGCTGGGCGGTTCCGTGAGCACGAAGGTCGCCAACCCGAAGGCAGCAAACCCGAAGGCGGCGAAGCGGCTCTATTTCTTCGGCGGCGGCAAGGCGGAGGGCAACAAGGAGATGAAGAATCTCCTCGGTGGCAAGGGCGCGAATCTCGCCGAGATGACCAACATCGGCGTGCCGGTTCCCCCCGGATTCACCATCACCACCGAGGTCTGCACCGAGTTCTACAAGGCCGGCCGCCGCTTGCCCAAGGGCCTGGAGGACGACATGCGCGCCTCCATTGCGCGCATGGAGAAGCTGGTGGGCGCGAAGTTCGGCGACCCCAAGAATCCCCTGCTGGTGTCGGTCCGCTCGGGAGCGCGGGCGTCCATGCCGGGGATGATGGACACCATCTTGAACCTGGGCTTGAATGACGAAACGGCGGCCGGGCTGGCGATCGCCTCTGGGAACGAGCGTTTTGCCTACGACAGCTACCGCCGCTTCGTGGCCATGTACGGGGACGTGGTGCTGGGGATGAAGCCCGAACGCAAGGAGGATCATGACCCCTTCGAGGTGCTGCTGACCCGGAAGAAGGAGGTCACCGGCGCCAAGAACGACTCCGATCTTTCGGCGAGCGCGCTGAAGGAGTTGGTGCAGGAGTTCAAGGCGGAGATCAAGAAGCGCGTGGGCGCCGATTTCCCGACCAATCCGTACGAGCAGCTCAAGGGCGCCATCATGGCCGTCTTCAATTCTTGGGAAAATGACCGCGCCAACGCCTACCGCAAGCTGAACGGCATCCCGGCGGCCTGGGGCACGGCGGTCAACATCCAGGCCATGGTGTTCGGCAACAAGGGCGACGATTCGGCCACCGGCGTCTGCTTCACGCGCGACCCCGCCAGCGGCGAGAACTTCTTCTACGGCGAGTTCTTGATCAACGCGCAGGGCGAGGACGTGGTGGCCGGCATCCGGACCCCGCAGAAGATCGTGGAGCTGGAGAAGACCTTCCCCAAGGCCTACAAGGAGCTGCTGGACATCCGCAAGAAGCTGGAGAAGCACTACCGCGACATGCAGGACGTCGAGTTCACCATCGAAGGCTCCAAGCTGTACATGTTGCAGTGCCGCAGCGGGAAGCGGACTGGCTTTGCCAGCGTGCGTATCGCCGTGGAGATGGTGGAAGAGAAGCTGATCTCCAAGGACGAGGCCATCCGCCGCGTGGAGCCGGAGGCGCTCAATCAGCTGTTGCGACCGGTCTTCAATCCGCCGGCAAAGGTTCAGGCCGACAGGGAGAAGCGCATCCTGGCCAAGGGCCTGCCCGCCGGCCCGGGCGCCGCCACCGGCAAGGTTGTCTTCTTCGCCGACGACGCAGAGTCCTGGGCCGCCCGGGGCGAGACGGTCATCCTTTGTCGGCACGAGACCTCTCCCGAGGACATCCGCGGCATGGACGCGTCCATCGGGTTCCTGACCGCTTTTGGCGGCATGACCTCGCACGCGGCGCTGGTGGCTCGACAGATGGGCAAGGTTTCCATCGTGGGCTGTGAGGCCGTCAGCTTCGACTATCACGCCCGCAAGATGACGGTGGAATCCGCCAGCGGCAGCCAGGTGGTCTTCAAGGAGGGCGACTGGATCTCGCTGGACGGCTTCACCGGCGAGGTGATCCAGGGCAGGGTGGAGACCACCCCGTCCGAGATCATCCGCGTGCTCATCGAGAAGAACCTGCAGCCGGCCGACGCGCCCGTCTATCAGCGCTACGCGCGCCTGCTGGACTGGGCGGACAAGGTGCGGCGCCTGCGGGTCCGCGCCAACGCCGACCAGCCCGATCAGGCGACGGCCTCGGTGGCCTTCGGGGCCGAGGGCATCGGCCTGTGCCGTACCGAGCACATGTTCTTCGGGGAAGGCAAGATCGGTCCCATGCGGGAGATGATCGTGGCCGACAACGAGCAGGATCGCCGAAAGGCCCTGGCCAAGTTGCTGCCGTTTCAGCGCGAGGACTTCGCCGGAATCTTCCGGGCCATGAAGGGACGTCCCGTCACCATTCGAACGCTCGATCCGCCGCTGCACGAGTTCCTCCCCCATGAGGAGGCGGGCGTCCGCGACCTGGCCGCCGCCACGGGCAAGGATATCGCGGCCGTCAAGGCGCGCATCGAGGAGCTGAAGGAGTCCAACCCCATGCTCGGCCATCGCGGCTGCCGCCTGGGTATCTCCTACCCGGAGATCACCGAGATGCAGGCGCGGGCCATCTTCGAGGCGGCTTGCGACCTGGCGGACAACAACGAGCCGGTGTTCCCGGAGATCATGATTCCGCTGGTGGGGACCAAGCGCGAGCTTGACCTGCAGACCGCCCTGGTCCGCAAGACGGCCGACGAGGTGTTCGCCGAGCGGAAGCGCAAGGTGGGCTACCTGGTGGGGACGATGATCGAGATCCCGCGGGCCGCCCTCACGGCCGACAAGATCGCCGAGACCGCCGAGTTCTTCTCCTTCGGCACCAACGATCTGACCCAGATGACCTTCGGCCTGTCGCGCGACGACGTGCCGCGGGTGCTGGCCGACTACATCCGCCAGGACATCTACGATGTGGATCCTTTCGTCAGCGTCGATCGCGAAGGCGTGGGCGCGCTCATGAAACTGGCGGCAGCCGGTGGCCGTTCCACCAAGCCCAAGCTGAAGCTGGGGATCTGCGGCGAACATGGGGGCGAGCCGGCATCGGTGGCGTTCTGTCACGAGATCGGCCTCGACTATGTCTCCTGCTCCCCTTATCGCCTCCCCATCGCGCGGCTGGCGGCGGCCCAGGCGGCCCTGAAAGCATCGTGAACCGGAAGGCATCCTGAAGAATCGTTCGCGAGTCCCAACTTCCATGAGGTCTTTGTGGTGAGCGGCCGCCACCCACGTCGGCACGTGTGGGGCGGCGGTGCGTTCGCTGGCGCGGGTCCGCTGTCCAGGGGGCCGGCGCGCAGGCTGGGTGCGCTCTCTAGCAGGCTAGTGGGCGTCATGGCCGCCCTCGTGTTTCTGGGCGTCGTCGCGGGGTGTAGCCTGCACCAGGAGGGCGTGCGTCCGCCTGACAACCGCATCTTCTTCCCCGGCGGCGCCATCATTGAAAGCGCGGGGCCGGGCCTGGGCAAGTGGTTGTACGTGGTGAACTCGAACTCCGACCTGCGCTACAACGCCGGTACGGTGGTGGCGGTGGACCTCGCCAAGGTGCGGGCCGACTATCAGGACGCTCAAGGCAGCCCGCCCGGCCAGGCCGGCCAAGCCGGCCAAGCCGGATTGCCAGGCAACTCGAGAACCTGGAACTCCTGTCCCGCCGACTCGCGCTGGGTTCCACCCGCCAACGTGGCCGCGGCCGATCGCTGCTGCTGGGACACGCTGGATTCCAGCATCCTCAATTGCGACGAGCAGCTCTACGTCCGACCCGAGAGCAGCGTTCGCATCGGGAACTTCGGCGGCCGTCCGGTGATGCAACAACTTCTCCCCGCGGCCAAGGATCAGGCCGCTAGACGGCGGCTCTTCGTCCCGGTACGCGGTGATGCCTCGATCGGCATGCTCGAGGTGGCGACCACCGCCGAGGCGGCGACCTTCCGCTGCACCGGCGACCGGACCAACCCTGCCGATACCGATGGTCGGTTCCCGGTGTGCGAACCGCAGTGGCAGATCAAGCGGGGCGACGAAGCCGCGCACCTCCCCGACAGCGACATCGCCCGCCTACCAGATGAGCCCTATGCGCTGGCCGTGGACGACGTCTTGCAGTTGTTGTACGTCGGCCACCTGCGTGGTGGAAGCGTTTCGTTGATCAACCTCGGTACCTACGACGAGTCCCGCACCCCCGAGCTGTTGCAGAGCGTTCCCAACCTGCTTCCGGGCGACGCCAACGGGGCGCAGGGTGTGACCAGCCTGACCATCAAGAAGAAGGGCTGTTTTGGCCCGGTCTACGTCACCTCTCGATACGTGCCGTTGGTGGGGACCTTCGTGGTCGCCGGGCTGGACAATTGCCAGGCACCGCGCGTCTCCGGCCCGGAGAGCACGCGCGGCATCGCCATCCTGGGGACCGGACAGTTCCTGAACACAGGGTTGCCAGGCACCGAAACCAGGGGGATCGAATTCGTCAGCTCGGTCCCGGGACAGGATGATCGGGCGTTCATCCTGCAGCGGACGCCGCCCGCACTGGTAGCCGTCAACACCGTGACCCAGTTGCCGTTCGCCACCATCGAGGTCTGTCAGAGTCCGACCAACCT
>JBDSME010000348.1:0-12867 GCA_039916065.1 Polyangia bacterium | reverse complement strand
CCCGGGTGATCACCCAGCCGCGCTGGGAAGGCAAGATCATGTCGGGCGCCGACTACTTCATGGAGCACGGCGTGCCGAATTTCTTTTTCCACCTGACCCACTCCTACGCCATCCTTCGCCACAACGGCGTCAGTCTAGGCAAGCGCGACTACCTCGGTCCGCTGAGCCAGCGCTTGCCGTAGCGGTCGGCGCGTCGAGCGGCTCAGCCCCAGCCGAGGCTCCAGACCACCGACAGCAACCAGCCGATGCCGGTCACCCACAGGGCCGGCGACGAGAGCAACAGGTCGACGGGCGAGGCGCCCTTTTGCCGCACGTGTACCATCCGCAGGTAGTTCAGCACTCCGAACATCACGAAGGGCAACGAGGCAAACTTTCGCCCGGCCACCAGCACAGACGACTCCATCGAGTACAGGGCGTACCCGACGATGGCCAGCGACGCGGTGATGGTCATTGCTTGGTCCAGAAAGGCCAGGTTGTAGCCGAGCAGGGAAGGGCGATGGGTACCATCCAGGCCGGCCACCACGTCGGCGCGGCGCTTGGCTAGCGCCAGAAACAGGGCCAGCGCGTAAGAACAAAGGAGCATGGGATGGGACGGTGCCACCGCCACCAGCGCGCACCCGATAAGGACGCGCAGGACGAACCCGGACGCCAGCAGGAACACGTCCAGCAGGGCCACCGATTTCCCACCAAAGGTGTAGATCAGGTTCAGCGCCAGGTAGGCGCCGATCAGCGCAAAGGCGCGCAGGGGAGCGACGGATGCCAGCAGCAGTCCGCTGGCGGCCAGCAGGGCTGACCACAGGTAGCCGCGCAACGGGGTGATTCGACCCGATGCCACCGGGCGCCGCCGCTTTTGTTCGTGCAGCTTGTCGCGTTCCGCGTCGTGGACGTCATTGAACACATACACGCCCGAGTTGGTCAGGCACAGCGCGATCAGGCCCAGGGCAAAAACCCGCGGGTCCAGCTTCGCGCCGTCGGCCAGGGCGAACGGGATAGGCAACAACACGAATACGTTCTTCACCCAGTCCTTGGGGCGTGCCACCTCGATGTAATCCCTGACCATGGTGGGCGAGTATCCATCATCCGAGGCCTGACCGGCACAACATCAAGCGCGCGCGATTCACAAACTGCTGTAAAGTCCCGCCGTGCCGGTCTCGCGGAGAAGCTTCAGCTCCCTGTTGCTGTTGTTGCTCGTCGTGCTGGCGGCCAGGCGAGCCTGGTCGGCGCCACCCCTGGCGCCGGCGGCGGCCGCGACGGCACCAGCCCCGGCCGAGGACCTCCCCTCATCCGATATCACCGTGGCGGACGCGGCGGCGGTAGGGGCAGCAGCTGCCGCCCGCGACGCCACACTGGTGCGCGTGTTGATCGCGCTGTTCAACCCCTGGACATCCCCCGAGCAGCGTGCTGAGGCGCTGAAGGATCCCGGGCTGTCCGAGCCGCGCGCGGCTCCTGCCGTGGCCTTCCTGCTGGGCGATCCGCGGCGGGAGATCCGCGCTGCTGCCGCCGAGGCATTGGCACGTTATCCCGGCCTGCCAGTGGTGGAAGAGGCCCTGATCCACACGGCGATCCTCCGCCAGGAGGCGCCCGAGGTGCGCCTGGCGGCGGTGAGCGCGCTGGCACAGGTCGGAACCGCCCCGGCGGCCGAGGCGCTGCTGCGGCTGACGGAGGACGACGATCAGGAACTGGCGCTGCGGAACGCCGCCCGCGCGGCCCTGGAGACGCGATTCCCCGCACTCGCCGTGGGCCGCGGGGCCGCCGAAGTGACCGATCGTGGTGGCCGCTTGCTGCTGACTGCTGGCGGTGCGGTGCTGGGCTCTTATGGGCTGGGTGCCGTGGGCGGCCTCGGCCGCAACGATGCGGGGACGACCATCGGGATCCTCGGCGGCGCGCTGGTGGGCGCCGGAACCGCCTTTTTGCTGACGCGCACGGGAGAGATCACCAGGGCCCAGGCGGGATGGATGATCAGCGGCGGAATGTGGGGGGCGGCCCTGGGAATGTTGACGGCCGGGATCGCCACCGCGGATCCCTCCACCCGGTTGACGCTGTCGCTGGGGCTGCTCGGCGAAGGGGCGGCCCTGGGCGCCGCGATCGCCACGCGCAGGAGCATGCCCTACACCGGGGGAGATGTGGCGGTGATCGATCTGGCGGGGCTCACCGCCGTGGATCTGGCGGGTGGGGCCCTGCTGATGGGCCAGGGCCACAACATGCAACTCGGCAAGGCGGTGCTCGTCGCCGGAGGGCTGCTGGGCCTGGGCACCGGGGCCTTGCTGGCGCCGCACCTGACCTTCGCGGGCAGCGACGTGGCGCTGGCCGCTGACACCGCGTACGAGGGGCTGGCCCTGGGGTTCCTGACAGGCAAGGCGTTCGACGCCACCGATCGGCGCGTCGGCGGCGCATCGTTGCTGGGTCTCGGCGCGGGCGTTGCGGGTGGCGTCGCGCTCGCCCAGATCACCAATTACGACACCTCCGATGTGATGTTCGTGTTCGTGGTGGGCAGCTATGGCAAGGTGCTGGGACTGTCCATTCCCATGCTGGCGGACGCAAGCGATCCGGCGCTGGCCACGGGCACGCTGGTGGGCAGCGTCGTCTCCGTCGGGGCCGCCCATCTGTTGCGACAGAAGCTGGAGTTCAAGCGCGGCGCCGTTCCGTTCGTGGCGCTGTCCACGGCGGTGGGCTTCTGGCACGGACTGGCCCTGGGGAAAGCCGACAGCAGCCTGAGTGGACGCCAACAGACAGGAGCAACCTTGCTGGGGGCGGCCGCTGGTGGGTTGCTGGCCATGCCGCTGGTGCAGGTGATCTCGCCGACCTCGACGGAGGTGCTGGCGCTGGCCGGGGGCGCCTTCTGGGGAACCTGGTTCGCCGCCTGGGGCGCCGCCCTGGCCAACAGCGAGGAACCGAAAATGTTGCGCCTCACCCTGGCCGCCAGCGACGTGGGGCTGGCCACCGCGGCGCTTCTGGTCAGTCCGCTGTGCGGCGTGGACTCGCGGCGGATCGGCGTCGCCAACCTGGGTGGCCTGGCGGGCGCGGGGCTGGCCAGCCTGGCGGCGGCGCTGGCCAGCAAGAACAACGACACGGTGATCACCGCCAACCTGATCGGCAGCGGCGTCGGTCTGGTGACCGGAGCCGTGCTGGCGGCCTCCCTCGAGCTGTCTCCTCTGCCGGCCCGGGGTGAGGTCACCTCGTCATCCGTTGCGCCAGCGCGCGCACACCCGCGTGGCACGGGCGCCATCGACTTTCTATTGGCGACGGTCGGAACGCCCCAGCTTGTTCCGCTGCTGTTAACCGGCGACGCCCGACGCGCCGGCACCACCAGCGTCGGGTTTGCTCTGGCCTTCCGCGAGGCCAGGGAACCAATGGTCCGGAGCGCGCGCTATTAGGGATTTTCTATCTTGAGCGATCGCACCGAGGCTGGCGCATGCGCCGCTGTGTTAATAAGGAGAGGCGGCGAGGTGAGGATCCCCTGGGCGTGCTAACCGTCGGCGGGCCGGGAAATCGTTACCTTTGAGGAGGGGATGACTGTTGGCTACCGTGGCTGCTTCATTTCGCGCGCTGCTGGGACGACTGGTGGCAGCGCCTCGGGAAGTTGTCGGCGCCTTTCCCAGCGACCGCCACCCGGTCGACGAACAACCGCTGCGCGCGGAGCTGTTCAGCATCGACCAGCTGGCGCGTCACGCGGGCCAGCTGGCCAGCACCCATTCGCTCGCCACGTCCCGGCTCGTCACCGACCAGCTCATGAGCCGCCTCGACGAGAACGAGGCGGTCCTGGTGGACACGTACCACCTGGTCACGGCGGCGCTCCGCCGCAGCCGCCGCGTCTCGCCAGCGGCGGCCTGGCTGCTGGACAACTTCTATCTGATCGAAGATCAGATCCGCCTCACGCGTCGGAACCTCCCCCGGGCCTACAACCGAGAGCTGCCGCGGCTGGCCAACGGTCCGCAGGCAGGCCAACCGCGTGCGTACACCCTGGCGCTGGAGCTTATTTCCCACGTGGACGGGCGGGTGGACGCCGACAGCCTGAACGCGTTCATCGCTGCGTACCAGCCGGCGGAGCCCTTGCACATCGGGGAGCTGTGGGCCATCCCCATCATGCTGGGGCTGGCCCTGATCGAGAACCTGCGGCGGGTGGCGGCGCGGGTGGCGGACGGGCGCCGCGATCGCGATCTGGCGGACGACTGGGCCGAACGGATGCTGCAGGTGGTGGAGAAGAATCCCACCGATCTGGTGCTGGTGCTCGCCGACATGGCCCGCGCCAACCCCCCGTTGTCCGGTCCCTTCCTGGCCGAATTGACCCGCCACCTGCAGGGGCAGAGCCCGCACTTCACCTTCGCCAACAGCTGGCTGGAGCATCGTCTTTCCGAGCAAGGGCAGAGCATCGAGCGATTGGTGCTGGCAGAGGCGCAGGCCCAGGCCGCCGATCAGATCTCCATGGGGAACAGCGTCACCAGCCTGCGCTTCCTGGGCGCCAACGATTGGCGCGACTTCGTCGAGACCCACAGCCTGGTGGAAAAGACGCTGCGGGAGGATCCGGCGCAGGTGTACGCGCTCATGGATTTCGCCAGCCGAGACAACTACCGCCACCGTATCGAGGAGATCGCCAAACGAAGCGCGGTGTCGGAGCGCGACATCGCCCGTCAGGCGGTGGCGCTGGCCGAGGCCGCGGCGGGGGGCGTCGCCGGCGCCAGCGGCCCAACCAGCCCGAACAGCACCACCGCCGCCACGTCGCCCGGTCGGGCGGCGCGCCAGGCGCACGTCGGCTACTACCTGATAGATCGCGGACGCCCCGCGCTGGAGCGTGCGGTGAAGATGCGCCCGTCATGGGCGGCGCTCATCGCCGGCTGTTTCCGACGTCTTCCCCTGTTCCTGTTTCTTCTGGGGGTGCTGGCGGTCACCGCGGGCGCGACCGCCGTGTTCATCGACGCCACCTTGCCCTGGTTCGGGTCGGGCCCGCTCTTCTGGAGCGCACTGGTGGTTCCCGCCGTGCTCTGCGCCACGCATCTCGGCGTTGGGGCCATCAACTGGCTGGCCACTCTGTTCGTCACGGCACGCCGGCTGCCTCGCCTTGACCTCAGCGATGGTATTCCCGCCGACTGCCGCACCATGGTGGTGGTGCCGACCATGCTGTCCAGCGCCGACGGCATCAAGGAGCTGCTGGATGGCCTGGAAGTGCGTTACCTGGCCAATCGTGACGACAACCTTCATTTCGCCCTCCTCACGGACTTCACCGATGCCGCCACCGAGACGGTCGCGGGCGACGATGATCTGGTCAGTCTTGCCCGCGACGGGGTGACGGAGCTGAACCGGAAATATCAGCCCCACCGGGACGGGATCTTCTTCCTGTTCCACAGGCCGCGCTGCTGGAACCCACGCCAGGGGGTGTGGATGGGGCTGGAGCGAAAACGCGGGAAGCTGGCGGCACTCAACGGCTTCCTCCGTCGGGGGACGTCGCCGGAGTTCTCCGCGGTGGTGGGCGATCCCACGGTGCTGACGGCCGTTCGTTACGTCATCACTCTGGATACCGACACCCAGCTCCCGCGCGATGCCGCGCACGAGATGATCGGGGCCATGGCCCATTCCTTGAATCGCCCCGTGCTGGATGCGAGCGGTCGCTGCGTGATCGACGGTTATGGCATCCTGCAGCCCCGCATCAGCGTCAGTCTGCCCACGGCCCAGCGTTCCTGGTTTGTACGGCTGTTCGCGGGTGATCCGGGGGTGGACCCCTACACCCGCGTGGTCTCCGATGTGTACCAGGACGTCTTCAGCGAAGGGTCGTTCATCGGCAAAGGCATCTACGACGTGGACACCTTCGAGCGTACCTGCTCGGGTTTTCCGACCAACGCCATCCTTAGTCACGATCTGCTGGAGGGCGCCCACGCCCGCTCTGGACTGCTGAGCGACGTGGAGCTGTACGAGGAGTACCCCTCACGGTACCTGGTCGACGTCAGCCGGCGGCATCGCTGGATTCGGGGCGACTGGCAGATCCTGTCCTGGCTCTTGCCTCGCGTGCCGACGCTGGGTGGCGGGTACACGCCGAACCCCATCAACGCCGTGTCGTGGTGGAAGATCCTGGACAACCTGCGCCGAAGCCTGGTTCCCATCGCCATGCTGGCGCTCCTGCTGGCGGGGTGGCTGCTGCTGCCGCGCGCCGGGATCGTCGCCGTCACCGTGTTCGTGGTGGCGGTGCTGGGTCTGGTGCCGTTGCTGTCGGTCCTGGTCAGCCTGTTGCACAAGCCCGCCGATCTCCCGCTGTCCACTCACGCGGGAGTGACGGGGCGTGCCTTCGGGACTCAGGTGGCCCGGCTGCTGTTCACCCTGGTGTTCATCCCCTTCGAGGCCTACGTCAGCTTTGATGCCATCCTGCGCACCACGGGACGCATGCTGTTGACGCGACGGCGCCTTCTGGAATGGACCACCGCCCGTGATGCCCAGCGCAGCTCGCGGCTCCGGTTGTGGCATTTTTTGACGGCGATGGCGGCAGCGTCGGCGGTCTCGCTGGAGACGGCGTCCGCGGTCTTGCTCTACCGTCCCGACGCGCTGGCGCCGGCGGCGCCGCTCCTCCTGGCCTGGTTTGCTTCGCCCATCATCGCCTGGTGGCTCAGCCGCGATCTGGCGCTGGCACCGGTACGCCTGACACGCCGGCAGCGCCGCTTCCTGTACAGCCTGTCGCGAAAGACCTGGCGGTTCTTCGAAGTGTTCGTGTCCCAGGACGAGAACTGGCTGCCGCCCGACAATGTGCAGCAGCAAGGGACCACCGCGGTGGCATCGCGCACCAGCCCCACCAATATCGGCATGGCGCTGCTGGCCAATCTGGCCGCCGTCGACTTTGGTTATTCGTCCGTGGACCGCCTGATGGACCGCACCGGCAAGACCCTGGAGACGCTGGCGCGCCTGGACCGTTACCGGGGGCACTTCTTCAACTGGTACGACACCCGATCCCTGAAGCCCCTCAACCCCCGTTACGTCTCCACGGTGGACAGCGGCAACCTGGCCGGACATCTGCTGGTGCTGCGCAGTGGATTGCGCGAGCTCGCTGACGCCGCGGTCCTGCCGGCGCGGGCGTTTGACGGCATTCGTGATACGGCTCAGGTCCTGGCGGATGCACTGACAAACGCTCTGTCGGACATGGGGGCGGCGGCACATCGCCCCGCCGAGCCATTGCAGCGGCAGTTGCACGATTTCGACGCTCTGTTCAGGAATCGTCCCTCTCGGCTGACCCCGTGCGCCGCCTTGCTGGCGCGTCTCACCACCGCCGCCGAGGCGATCGCCACCGCGGTGCGCGCACTGCCAGGCGAGCACCCCGAGGTGACCTGGTGGGCGCAGGCCCTGGTGGCGGGCTGCCGCGAACACCATCAGGACCTGTTGCATCTTGCGCCCTGGGCTGAACTGATGCCGCTGACGGCTGAGCTGCGGCGTCGCTCCGACGCGGACCCCAATTCGCGCCGGATGGTCGCGGACTTGCAGACGCTGCTGGCGCGCGTGGAAGGAGGCCCCAGCGTGCGCGACATCGCCGCCGCGCCCACCACCTTTGTTCCCACACTGGACGAGATTCTGCAGGACCTCCGCGCCCCGATCACCAGGGGAGGCGTGACCCGCGAGGGCGCCTGGGGCCCTGACGACTGGGCGGCTGAGCTGGCGGCCTGGTGTGAAAAGCTGCGATCCACCCTGGTGGTGGCGGCGGCGCGCGCGGACGCTCGGGTTCAGGCGCTGTCGCACCTGGCGGTGGCCTGCGACGATCCGGCCGAGGCGGACTACTCGTTCCTGTTCGACCGTTCAAGGGCGCTATTTTCCATCGGCTACAACGTCGACGAGCGGCGCCTGGACGGCAGCTTCTATGACCTGCTGGCGTCGGAGGCGCGCCTGGCCAGCTTCGTGGCGGTGGCGCAGGGCAAGGTGGGACAAGAACACTGGTTCGTGTTGGGGCGGATGTTGACGCGCACCGGGGGGGAGCCCGCCTTGTTGAGCTGGAGCGGGTCCATGTTCGAATACCTGATGCCGCTGCTGGTGATGCCGTCATACGAAAACACCCTGCTCGACCGCACCTACAAGGCGGTGGTGCGGCGGCAGATCGACTACGGCAACCAGCGCGGCGTCCCCTGGGGCATCTCCGAATCCGGCTACAACACTGTCGATCTGCAGATGAACTACCAGTACCGCGCCTTCGGCGTTCCGGGCCTGGGCCTGAAGCGCGGGCTGGCCGAGGACCTGGTCATCGCGCCCTACGCGTCGGCGCTGGCGCTGATGGTGGAGCCGGAGGCGGCCTGTCGCAATCTGGAGCGGCTGTCAGACGAGGGATTCGAGGGCGCGTATGGCCTTTTCGAGGCCATCGACTACACCCCGTCGCGCGTACCACGTGGCGCTTCGTACGCGGTGGTGCGCCAGTTCATGTCTCACCACCAGGGCATGAGCTTGTTGTCGCTGGACTACCTGCTGCTGGACCGACCGATGCAGCGCCGCTTCCAGGCCGATCTCATGTTGCGCGCCGACGAGCTGCTGCTGCAGGAAAGGATCCCCAAGGCGGTCGCGCCTCTCTTTCCCCACGTCGGCGAGGCCAGCGCCACCGGCGCCACCTCGAACGAAGACGAGGGGAGCATGCGCGTGTTCACCGATCCGGCTGGTGCCAGCCCCGAGGTGAACCTGCTTTCGAACGGCCAGTATCACGTGATGGTCACGCACGCCGGCGGCGGCTACAGCCGCTGGCGCGATTTCCAGGTGACGCGCTGGCGCGAGGATACCACCCGAGACTGCTGGGGGTCTTTCTGTTACCTCCGCGATGTGGACAGCGGCGCCGTATGGTCCACCGCCTGGCAGCCCACGCTCACCGAGACCAGCCGCTACCAGGCCATCTTCACCCAAGCGCGGGCCGAGTTCCGGCGCCGTGATGAACGGATCGACACCCACACCGAGATCAGCGTCTCACCCGAGGACGATGTCGAGTTGAGGCGCATCGTCTTGACCAACCGGTCCGAATCGCCGCGCACCATCGAGGTCACCACCTACAACGACGTGGTCCTGTGCCCGCAGGGACAGGACATGGCGCACCCAGCCTTCAGCAACCTGTTCGTTCAGACGGAGTTGGTCCGCTCGCGCCAGGCCATCATCTGCACGCGCCGGCCGCGCTCCGCCGGCGAACGGCCGCCCTGGATGGTGCATCTGATGACGGTCCAGGGCACCACGGTGGGTGACGCTTCCTTCGAGACCGATCGCATGAAGTTCATCGGCCGCGGCCGCACCGTGGCCGCGCCGGCGGCGATGCAGGCGCGCGCGCCCCTCTCGGACAGCGCCGGGCCGGTGCTGGATCCGGTGGCGTGCATCCGCCAGGTGATCGTCTTGCAGCCCAACGAGGTGGTGCGCGTCGACGTGGTGACCGGCGTCGGCGAAACCCGCGAGATCGTGACGGCGATGATGGACAAGTACCATGACGCCCACCTGGCCGATCGGGTGCCCGAGCTCGCCTGGACGCACAGCCAGATCATGTTGCGGCAGATCAACTCGTCGGAAACCGACGCTCAGGTGTACAGCCGGTTGGCGGGCGCCGTCATTTACGCATCGGATCTGCACCGCGCCAGGGCCACCGTCTTGATCCGCAACCGGCGCAGTCAGTCCGGTCTGTGGGGCTACGCCATCTCCGGAGACCTCCCCATCGTGCTGGTCCGCATCAGCGACCAGGCCAAGCTCGACCTGTGCCGGCAGGCCGTGCAGGCGCACGCCTACTGGCGCATGAAGGGGGTGGCCGTCGATCTGGTCATCTGGAACGAAGACAACTCCGTCTACCGGCAAAACCTGCAAGAGGCCATCACCGACCTGATCGCCGCCAGCACCGAGGCCCTGATGCTGGACAAACCGGGGGGCATCCTGGTGCGTCGCGGAGAGACCATCTCCGAAGAGGACCGGGTGTTGCTGCAGACCGTGGCGCGCGTGGTGCTTCAGGACGACGCCGGCACCTTTGCCGAACAGGTGGATCGCCGCGGTCGCGCCGAGGTGTCGATCCCGGCGCTCAAGCCAGCGCGGCGCCGGACCGAGTCGTTCGTCATCGCCACCGCCAAGCCCGCGGACCGCGACCGGGCCTTCTTCAATGGGCTGGGTGGGTTCAGCCGCGACGGACGCGAATACGTGATCTCTCTGGCGGCGGGCCAGACGACGCCCGCGCCCTGGGTGAACGTGATCGCCAACCCTCATTTCGGCACGGTCGTCTCCGAGACGGGCAGCGCCTACACCTGGGCGGAGAACAGTCACGAGTTCCGCCTCACTCCCTGGGCCAACGATCCCGTCAGCGACGGTGGCGGCGAGGCCATCTACATTCGCGACGATCAGACCGGAGCGTTCTGGTCGCCCTGTCCCTATCCGGTGCGCGGCAGTCAGCCCTATCTGGCCCGCCATGGGTTCGGGTACACCATGTTCGAGAATTCCGAGGACGGCCTGATCAGCGAACTGGCCGTCTTCGTCGCCGCCGATGCCTCGGTCAAATTCACGCGCCTGCGCCTCACCAATCGGTCCGGTCGCCCGCGGCGGCTGTCCATCACCGGCTACTGGGATCTGGTGCTCGGCGATCTGCGCGACAAGACGTTGTTGCACGTGGTCACGGAGATCGACGCGGTCACGGGCGCGCTGTTCGCACGCAACGCTTACAGCTCCGACTTTCCGGGCCGGGTGGCCTTCGTCGACGCCAGCGAAACGGCTCGGACCGTCACCGGCGATCGCACCGAGTTCCTGGGGCGAAACGGCACCCTGGCCAATCCCGCGGCGCTGCGGCGCACCCGCCTGTCCGGTCGCGTGGGGGCGGGCCTCGATCCCTGCGCGGCCATCCAGGTACCGATCGAGCTGGCCGACGGCCAGGAGAAGGAGATCGTGTTCACGCTGGGGGCCGCTCCCGACGAACGCGCGGCGCGCCAGCTGGTGCAACGCTTTCGCGGGCCGGCGCGTGCCTACGGGGCGCTGGAGGCGGTGTGGCGGTACTGGAGCCGAACTCTGGGGATGGTTCATTGCGAGACGCCCGATGCGGCGATCAACTTTCTGGCCAACGGCTGGCTCATCTATCAGGTGCTGGCGTCTCGGATGTGGGGCCGCACCGGTTTCTATCAATCGGGAGGCGCCTTCGGCTTCCGCGACCAGCTTCAGGACGCCATGGCGGTGATCCACGCCGAACCAGCCTTGCTTCGCGAACAGCTCCTGCGCGCGGCCTCTCGTCAGTTCCGGGAGGGCGACGTTCAACACTGGTGGCACCCGCCCGCGGGACGCGGCGTGCGCACGCACTTCTCCGACGACTATCTGTGGTTGCCCTACGCCACCTGTCGCTACGTGACCGCCATCGGCGACACCGGCGTCCTCGACGAGCGGGTGCCGTTCCTCACGGCGCGTCCGGTGCGGCCCGACGAGGAGTCCTACTACGATCTGCCGCAGGTCTCGGACGACGTGGACACCCTGTACCAGCATTGCGTGCGTGCCATCGACAACGGGCTTCGCTTTGGCGCACACGGCCTGCCGCTGATGGGCTGCGGCGACTGGAATGACGGCATGAACCTGGTGGGCGCTGAGGGGCGCGGCGAGAGCGTCTGGCTGGCCTTCTTTCTGTTCGACGTGCTCACCCGGTTCTCGCGCCTGGCCGTGGACCGCGGTGACATTCCGCGCGCCGACAAGTACACCGCGGAGGCGTCGCGCCTGCGAGAGAACGTCGAGGCGAATGCCTGGGATGGCGCGTGGTATCGGCGCGCCTACTTCGATGACGGCGAGCCTCTGGGGTCAGCGGAAAATCCGGAGTGCAAGATCGACGCGCTCCCTCAGAGCTGGTCCGTGCTGTCCGGGATGGGCATGACCACGCCCGCGACCACTGCCGACGGCGGTGACAGCGGCGTTTCACTGCCCGACGGCGCCCCGGTAGCCGCCGGCGAAGGGCTCCCGGCCGTGGCCAGCGCGCGCACCGCCATGGCGATGAACAGCGTCGATCGGTATCTCGTCAGGCGCGACGCCCGGCTGATCCAGGTGCTGGAACCGCCCTTCGACAAGTCGCACCTTGATCCCGGATACATCAAGGGATACGTGCCTGGCGTTCGCGAGAACGGCGGGCAGTACACGCATGCGGCCATCTGGACCGCCATGGCCTTTGCCGAGATGGGTGACGCCGCCAGGGCCTGGGAGCTGTGTCAGCTCATCAACCCGGTCACCCACGCCACCACCCCGGAGGAGGTGGCTCGCTACCGGGTCGAGCCCTACGTCGCGGCGGCTGACGTTTACGGAGTCGCGCCGCATACGGGGCGGGGCGGATGGACCTGGTATACGGGCTCAGCCGGCTGGATGTATCGCCTGATCACCGAGTCGTTGCTGGGGCTGCGCCTGGAGGTGGACCGTCAGGGAACGGCACGGCTTCGCTTCACCCCCTGCCTGCCCAGGGCGTGGCCAACCATGAAGGTGCATTACCGCTACCTCAACACCCTGTACCACATCACCATGACCAACGGGGGCGCCGGTACCAGGGTGACCCAGGTGACGACCGACGGGAAAAGTCAGCCGGACCTCACGGTCGCGCTGAAGGACGACGGGCAAAGCCACGAGGTGGCGGTGAAAATCGCGTGAGCGCCCAGGGAAAATAGCCGCACAACATATGTGTTTTATAATACACTAAAATAATAGACTGTTAGGCCTGGTGAGCGAGGGGGCCGGGGTTCGCGAGCGGCAGCGAGCCGGACCCCGGCAAGATACCCAGGTCGCCGGCCGTAGGACGGCGGGTGAGGGGACGGCGCTGCGATTGGGCGTGTACCCCTCACCTTTGTCCTCTCCCCGCTGCGCGGCTCAAGATCCTACACATCTCCGAGCACGGCTTTTGCAAATTGTTGCGATCACTTGCCTCCGATGAACCCTCTCCCGCATGCGGGAGAGGGC
>JBDSME010000347.1:0-3116 GCA_039916065.1 Polyangia bacterium | reverse complement strand
GTTCATCATGTTGACCTCGGCGATGACGACACCCCAGGCGGCGACACGCGCCGCAGCCGCGGCACGGCCCGCGTTCGAGCTCAAGGGGGTGATGTCATCTCTTACGGTGCTTCGCCTGCGCACCACTGACCTTGGCCTCATCGAACAGCAGTTGCGGGCCAAGGTGACGCCGTTGCCGCAGTTCTTCCTGGACGCGCCGGTGGTGATCGATCCATCGGGGCTGGAAGGTGGCGGCGACGGTCTGGCCTGGTCTGGGTTGGCGGCCGTCCTCCGCATGCTGCACCTGGTCCCCGTTGGCGTCACCAACGTAGGGGAGGAACACCGCGCCGCCATTTCGGTCGCTCGCCTGCCCATCATGCCTCTTGGGGCTGGTCGCATGCGTGACCTCGAGAGTCGACTCCAGGCGCCAGCGGGGCCGATGGAAGGATGGGCCGCACCGTCGGGTCCGGCCACCCAGCGTGCCGCGGCCGAGGCCGTGGGCAATACGCCCGCACCCGTGCCGAAGGCAGGCCCCCACCGCCCGCCGCTGGTGGTCCGGCAGCCGGTGCGCAGTGGGCAGGTGGTCTACGCCCGTCGCGGCGATCTGGTGGTGCTGGCGCCGGTGAACCCGGGCGCCGAGGTCATCGCCGACGGACACGTGCACATCTATGCGCCTCTGCGCGGACGGGCCATCGCCGGCGCCCAGGGCTTCACGGAGGCCCGCATCTTTTGTCAACGCATGGAAGCCGAGATCCTTTCCATCGCCGGTGCGTATCTGCTGGCCGACGACATTCCCGAAGAGCGGCGCGGCCGCCCGGTCCAGGTCTACCTGGATGAGCGCGGAGAATGTCGGATGGCCGCCCTGTGATCGTGCTCCGCGGCGATACGTTTACGCTGCCCGGGGAACGCCCCACGGATCAGGCACCGGAGACAACAGACTTCCATCACGGAAAATCGGCAAAAAAGTTGTGCGCGCCCGCATTTGGGCGCTTCATCAAATTGTTCTGAAAACGGAGGAGCAATGTCAGTAGAAATCCAAGATTCGCAAAAGCCCCAGGCCCCATCCATCGCCAAGACTTCCAAAGTCGTGGTGGTCACGTCCGGCAAGGGCGGCGTCGGCAAGACCACCACCAGCGCCAACGTGGCCGCCGGCATCGCCATGCTGGGTCACAAGACGGTGGCCATCGACTTCGACGTGGGGCTGCGCAATCTGGACCTGGTGCTGGGGTGCGAGCGCCGCGTGGTCTACGACTTCGTCAACGTGTTGAAGGGGGAGGCCAAGCTGGGCGTGGCGCTGGTGCGGGATCGTCGCATCGACAACCTGTTCGTCCTCCCTGCTTCGCAGACACGCGACAAGGACGCCCTGGACGCCGAGGGCGTGGGTCGCGTCATCAACGAGCTGAAGGACATGGGCTTCGAGTACATCATTTGCGACTCCCCCGCCGGTATCGAAAAGGGGGCTCAGATGGCGATGTACTTCGCGGACGAGGCCATCGTGGTGGCAAATCCCGAGGTCTCGTCAGTCAGGGATTCGGATCGCGTGCTGGGGCTCCTGGCCGCCAAGACCAGCCGGGCCGAGGTGGGCGGCACGCCCATCAAGACCCATCTGCTGCTCACCCGCTATTCGCCCGCCATGGTGAAGCGCGGCGAGATGCTGAGCGTCGGTGACGTCCTGGAGTTGCTGGGCATCCCGTTACTGGGGGTGATTCCGGAGTCGACGGTGGTGTTGCAGTCGTCGAACAAGGGTACGCCGGCGGTGCTGGATGATCTCACCGACGTGGCGCAAGCCTATCTCGATGTGGTGTATCGGTTCCTGGGTCAGGAGCGCGAGCACCGGTTCATCGAGGAAGAAAAGCGCGGACTCTTCCGCCGCATCTTTGGCTAAGCGCGAGGAAACAGCCAACCAGAGGTCATCATGACGTTCCTCAACTACTTCCGCAAGGCCCCCAAGACTGCCTCCATGGCCAAGGACCGCTTGTCGGTCATCGTGGCGCGCGAGCGCGCCACCACCCGTGGAGGCCCCGACTATCTGCCCCAGCTCCAGCAGGAGCTGCTCGCCGTGCTGGCCAAGTACGAGAACATCGATCTGCAGCATGTCTCGGTCAATCTGGACCGCTCCGGGACCTTCGAGGTGCTGGAATTGAACGTGGTGCTGCAGGATCCGGGCAAGCCCGTCACCATCGCCGCGCCCAAGATCATGTCCTGAACGCGGAGGGTCTGTGACAAACGGACCGTTCTCCTGGGCCCGCGGCACTTCAGCGCGGGCGGGGTTCCGCGACGCCGCTGTCCGCCGGCGCGGCCCGCTGTTCCAGCTCGCGGAAGCGATCGGCCAACGCCAGCACGAACTTGTGCAACCACGAATCGACGCCGAGCTGATCCTGGAACAACTCGCGCGTCACCACCCGCACCCCCACCTCGCCGACGGTCTCCACCGTTGCTGTTCGCACGTCTCCTGACAGGATCGACGTCTCTCCGAACACCGCGCCCGGTCCCAAGGTTCTCAGCAGGCGGCGCTCGCCGTCCACGGTCTTCCAGACCAGACACGAGCCATTCACGATGATGTAAGCGGCGTCTGCCCATTCGCCTTCCCGCACGATGGTGGTGCCAGGTGGATAGGTCTTGGTGGGCAGGTCCCAGTCGCCCCGGACAACCTGATCCACCTGCTGGCGCAGCTCGAGCACGCTGGCGAACCTTTCTGTCGGATCGGCGGCCATCGCTTTCCTGACGATGCGCACCAGCGCCGCCGGCGGCTTCGCGGCGGCCACCGTCTCCGGATCGTCGTAGTTGCATTTCTTGGCGCGGGCCAGCGCCTGGGCCGTGGTGCTCGCCCCAAAGGGAGCCCGACCGGTCAAGATGAAGTACAGCACGGCTCCCAGGCCGAACACGTCGGTTCGCTTGGTGGGACCGCGCGGATCCGCGGTGGCCTGCTCGGGCGACATGAAGTCGGGCGTCCCCCGCACCCCCGTGAGGTCGGACGGGGCCGGCAGCGGAGGGCCATCCCCCTGGAGCATCGAAGCGATTCCCCAGTCCATCAGATAGGCCTCACCGAATTCGCCCACCATGATGTTTTCCGGCTTCAGGTCGCAATGAATGATGTTGCGATCGTGGGCGAAGGCCAGCGCGTCACACACCTTGAG
>JBDSME010000346.1:0-6089 GCA_039916065.1 Polyangia bacterium | reverse complement strand
GCGCTGGCCCAGGCTGATGAGTCAGTGCTGACCCTGACCCGTCGCACCGCCGAGGAGATGGCGGTGGTGGCGGAAAAGATGGTCACCGGGCTGGGACGGGGCAACGCGGCGGCGATCTCGGCAGGGGGCGCAGGTGATGCGGCCGGTAAGTCAGGCGCCAACGCGGCGGCAGAGCAGGCGGAGCGTGCCGAGCTGGAGGAGCGCGCCCGTCGGGCAGAAGCAGCGGCGTCTCGGGATCACGCCGAGATCGCCACGCTGACCGAGCGCATCCGCATCGCCGACGAACAGATTCGTGCCCTCAAGCAGAAATCGGCTGCTGTCGCCGAACGCGACGACCGCATCGCGCGGCTGGAAGGCGACAAACAGGATCTGCTCTGGCGCGTTGCGGAGCTGGAAGAAAAGCTCAGACACGCCGCCGCGGACGCCGCGGGGCGGGGTCAACAGCAAGCGCATCCAAATCAGGAGGGGGCGCGCGACGACCAGGGCACCGCTCAACAGGTCGCCGCCGCGCGACAGGCGCGGGATCGCGCCATCGAAGAGTTACATCGGGCAGCGGCAGCTCACGGAAACGAGGTCCATCAGCTGCGATCGTCGGTGGCTGAGCAGGCCGCCCTGGTGGCCGAGTTGGAGGACGCCGTTCGCGCAGCCGAGGCCCGCGCGGCGGCCGCCGACAAGGAGGCCACCACGCTGCGAAGGAATGCCAAGGAGCTGGAAGAAGCCGACCGCACGCGCCGGGGCCGACTGGCGGAGCTGGAAGGCAAGTTGTTGCGGCTCGAGCGTGAGCGTTCCCTGGCCGCCGCCAGCGGAGTGGGTGGTGGCGGAACGGGTACGGATGATGGCGCGCTCGCTGACCTGAAGCAGCGTTTGGCGGCCACCGAGCAGCGGGCCGTGGTGGCGGAGCAGCGGGTCACGGCCGCCGAGGAACGTGCCCAGGCTAAGGCCAAGGCAATGTCAGCTCCGGGCGCCGCGGGGACGAACAACGGTCACCCCGGTGCCGGGACGCCGACGGGACTGTCCGCCCCCGAGGTGGAAGCGGCGGTGGCGGGGATCGAGGAGCGCCTGCGAGAAGAAATGCGGGCGCTTGCCGTTATCGAGGAGACGCTGGCCATGGCGCGTGAAGACGCCAGCCGCGCCTTCCCAGCTACCTCCCAGGCGGAGGGGGAGTTGAACATGAACCTGCACGCGTTCGGGCAAGGGGATGCACGGGTCGATCTCGAGCGCGCGCTGGCGGCCAAGGACTCGCAGCTGGTGGAGGGCCGTCTGGAGCTGGCACGGTTGCGGCGCGATTCCGAGGCGCGGCAGGCCCAGCTCGAGCGGGAGATCAGCGACCTGCGCGCGCGGCTGAATCCCGGCGGGGAAGCGGGCATGTCCGATGACCACAGCCAGAGCGCGCAGCTCATCTTGATGCATTCGACCCTCGGCAACATCCGGCGCCGCTCCGCTCGCCTGCGCGACGAGCTGGAAGGGTTCCGCCGCCGGCTGGACACGTTGCCACCGGGGGCGCTGTCGTCGATGCTGGAAGAGATCGGCGAGGATCTGGCGGAGTTCGCCAAGTGACGGCGGCGTCCGGGATCTATCCTCCCGCTTTGACGCGGGTCACGCTGGTGGGCCTCGGCGCCATCGGGCGTGAGGTCCTGAAGGCGCTGCTGGACAAGCAGACGGTGCGCGTGGTGGCGGTGGTCGACCCGGCCTTCGCCGGGCAGGACGCCGGCACGGTGGCTGGCCTGCGCCCATTGGGCTTGCGCGTGGTCGGCCGCTTTCTGGAGGCCATGATGGTCCCCTCGGACGTGGCGGTCGTGCTGACCACCTCCGGCACCGCGGAGATGGTCCCGCTGATCGAACAGGCGGCGTCGCGAGGTGTACACGTGGTGTCGAGCTGCGAGGATCTGGCGTATGCGGAGCTGGCCACCCCCGAGCTGGCGGCGCGCATCGACGCCGCCGCCCAGAAGGGGGACATCACGGTGCTGGGGACGGGGGTGAATCCGGGGTTCGTGATGGATCGCTTGCCGCTGGCGCTGGCGGGGGCCTGTGTGTCAGTGCAGCGGATCTCCGTGGAGCGGGTCGTCGACGCCGCCAAGCGCCGCGGCCCCTTGCGCGCCAAGGTGGGTGCTGGCCTGACGGTCGAAGAATTTCAGGCCGGTGTGGCATCGCGCCGCTTCGGGCACCGCGGGCTTCCAGAATCGTGCGCACTGGTGGGCGCCGGGCTGGGATTTCACTTTGATGACCTGCGGTCGACCATCGATCCGGTGGTGTCGACGGCAGACGCTCCGCGCGCCGGCATCGACGTCGGTCGGGTGGCGGGGCTGCGGCAGACGGCAGTCGGCGTGGTGAAAGGGGAGGCGGTGGTCCGTCTGGACCTGGAGATGTCGGTGGACGCGCCGGACCCGCACGATCGCATTCGCATCGAGGGAGATCCCCCGCTGGACATGTTGCTGGCGGGCGGCACCCACGGTGATCGCGGCACCATCGGCACGGTGCTGAACGCCATTCCCAGGGTCCTCACCGCGCCGCGCGGCCTGCGCTACGTCACCGATCTGCCCCTCTTCGGCCTGCTGATGTGAGCTGATCCGGGCGGGCCCCGAAAGCGGGTTGGGCCCAGGGCGCGTCAGAAGGTCAGCTTGCCCAGCAAGCGGGGCCCCAACGCGCCGGTTGCGGCCGGGATGTTTCCGGGATGGCCGAACAGGGTTTCATTGGCCAGCACCGCGAAGGCGATGGCCTCCTTGGCGTTCGGATCGATGCCCAGCGCCGCTGACGTCGCCACCGGAATGGGCGCCAGGAGCTGTGCCAGGTGCCGCATCAACGTCCCGTTCTGGGCGCCGCCCCCCGAGACGTAGACCTCCTGGGGAGGTGCTGGCAACAGCTCGCGGTAGCTGCGCGCGATGGCCTCGGCCGTGAACCGCGTCAGGGTAGCCAGGAGATCATCCAGCCGCTGCTCGTAGCGGCCGAGCAGCGGGAACGCGAAATCCTTGCCGAACAGCTCGCGCCCGGTGGACTTGGGCAAGGGATGGGAGAGGTAGGGATGAAGGTGGAGCTCCGCCAGTAGTCCGGCGTCGATCTGGCCGCGCGCGGCGCGCGCACCATCCTGGTCGAACGGCTCCAGGCCTGCCGAGGCGGCCCGGGCCACCGCATCCAGCGCCATGTTTCCAGGTCCGTTGTCGAACGCGACCACGGAAGCGCGGGTGTCGCCCACCAGGGTGACGTTGGCGATCCCGCCGATGTTCTGCAGGGCCCGCCGCACCCCGGGCTTGCGACAGAGCAGGTAATCGACGAGCGGCACCAGGGGCGCGCCCTCGCCCCCCGCGGCGACGTCGCGCACGCGGAAATCGGAGATCACCGGCAGCCCCGTTCTTTCGGCGATCACGGCCGCCTCGCCGATTTGCATCGTGGAGCCGAGCTTTCCGGCCGAGCGGGGGTGATGGATGGCGGTCTGCCCGTGAGAGCCGATCAGGTGGACGGCGGTGAGCGGCACACCCGCGGCGACCGCGGCGTCGCGGGCTGCCTCCGCGAACGCTTCGCCGAGCAGCACGTCCATATCGCAAAGCTCCATCGCGCTGGCGTCCGATAGGGCGAAGATCCGCTCGCGCAACGGGCGCGAAAACGGCGTGCTGACGAAGCTGCGCATGACGAAACGGGTCGCCTCGCCCGCGCCGAAGATCTCGCACAGGGCCGCATCGGTGCCGTCGGCGCTGGTGCCGGACAGCAAGCCGATAACCAGGCGCGAGGGCAGGGTGCGGAGCTGCAGAAACCGCCAGAGGGGATCGGCACCATCATTCAAGGAAGCGCCGTCCCGGTAGGAGAGATGTCGCCGATGATGGCGCGCAGTGAACCTTTGTGCTCGATCAGGAGCTCGCGGGCCCGGGCGGCGCCCACGCGCGCGTGATGCATCACGATGGCGACCTTGGCCCGGCTGCCCGCTTTCTCGATGAGCGCCCGCGCCTCGTCATCTTTCAGCCCCGTCAGCAGGTGCACGATACGCACGGCCCGCGCCCACAATTTGGCGTTGGTGGGACGAACGTCGACCATCAAGCCGGCGTAGGTCTTGCCGAGCAGCACGAACGCCGTGGTGGAGATGGCATTCAACACCACCTTGGTGGCGGTGCCCGCCTTCAGCCGCGTGGAGCCCGCGATCACCTCGGGCCCGGTCTGCACGTCGATGACGATGTCCGCCAGGTCCAATGCATTCTCGGGCGAACCGCAGGTGACGAAAATAGTGCCGGCGCGGCGGAATCGCGCGTACTCCAGGGCGCTGTGCACGAACCGGGTGACGCCCGAGGCGGCGATGCAGCAGACGGCATCGGTCGGTCCGACCGCGATGCGACGCAGCCGCGCCTCGGCGTCACGCGAATTGTCCTCCGCGCCTTCCACCGATCGGGTGAGGGCGGACGGACCACCCGCCAGCACGGCGGCGACGCGCGAGGGCGGCACCCCAAACGTGGGGACGCACTCCACGGCGTCGAGGCTCCCCAGCCTCCCGGAGGTCCCCGCGCCCACGTAAATCAGCCGGCCGCCCGCCGCCAACCGGTCGGCGCAGAGCTGCGCGGCGCGGCCGATCTGGGCGGCCCGGGCGCGGGCGGCCCGCACGCCGGTGATCTCTTCGTCCAGCATCAGCTTGACGATTTCCTCCGGGCGCCAGCTGTCCATGTCCCCGGTCAGGGGATGACGTGCCTCGGTCGGCAAGGCCGCGAAGTCCAGGGTGGCGTCGGCGGCGGCCTTGCGCGCGGGTTCCGATACGGGGCGTCGGCGCGGGGATGCCGCCGCGGAGGGCGACCGGGTGGGCGACGGTGACTGTGACGATCGACGGGCCATCGACAGAGGCTCGGCGACGATGATACGGTCAGTCGGCCCCTGTCGCGAGTTCGTGGCCCCTACCGCGCCAGCCAGACAGACCGGTCAGGTCAGCGCGGTCGCGCAGGACCGCCGCCGCGGTACGGCGCTGATCACCCGGGCTGCTCCCGGCGTGCTTTCGTGTGCGCGCGCATCTGTTCGCGCCAGTGGCGCGTCGGATCTTCGTCGGGGTCGGGCGTCTCCTGCGGCGGGCGGAGGTCTTCCGGGACGTGGCGCAGATTCACGCGGACGCGCGTCCAGGTCGACGAGCGTCCGCGCATCGAGTCGATCAGCACGTCGTCGACGGCCAGATGGGGAGCGGCGTCGGGATGACGTTGCTTCCAGCGCTCCATCCCGGCCAGCGCCGCGGCCCGGTCCGGCGAGTTGGCGACCGTGATCAACGGCATCTTCGGACGTGGTGGCCGGGGGACTGGCGACGACGTTCGCACGCTCTTGGCGCGCGAGGGAGCCACCCGCGGACCCTCGCCTTCGCCCTTGGCGAAATGCGGAGGCCAGGGCGCGTCGCCCAGTCCCTGGGCCTCGTCGCGCGCCGCCAGCTCCAGCAGGCCCTCGAGTGATCCGGGCGCGTCCTCCATGCCCGCGTGCGGATCGGGGTGCGCGATAAACCGCGCCGGCATGGTGAACACCGTGAACGCCGCCGGATCGCAGTCGGGCACCTCGTCCCACGTCAGCGGAGCTGACACGCGCGCGTCGGGCAACGGGCGCACCGAGTAGGCCGAACACGTCGTCCGGTCCTTGGCGTTCTGGTTGTAGTCGAGGAAGACGCCGTGGCGTTCCTCCTTCCACCACTTCGACGTCGCCAGCCCCGGGAGGCGCCGCTCGATCTCGCGCGACAATGCCAGCGCCGCCCGTCGCACCTCGGTGAAGGTCCACCGCGGCTGGATGCGCACGTTGACGTGCAGCCCGCGTGAACCGCTGGTCTTGGGCCAGCCCCGCAAGTTCATCTCGCCGAGCAGCGCGTTCACCTCCAGCGCCACCCGCCGCACATCCGCCCAGGCCACCCCCGGCATCGGATCCAGATCGACGCGCAGCTCATCTGGATGATCCAGGTCGTTGGCCCGCACCGGATGGGGGTGCAGCTCGAGGCAGCCCAGGTTGACGATGTAGGCGAGACCAGCGGCGTCGTCGACCACCACCTCCTCCGCGGTGCGCCCCGACGGAAACGACAGCGTCACGGTGCGCAGCCACGCGGGCCGGTGTTCGGGGGCCCGCTTTTGATAGAAGGGCTGGCCCTCCGCACCGTC
>JBDSME010000345.1:0-6725 GCA_039916065.1 Polyangia bacterium | reverse complement strand
GCCAAGGAGACCGGCCAGGTGGTGATCAAGCTGCACCGGTCCACCGACTTCACCGGGCGAACAGTGACGGTGCACTTCTTCGTCGAGGGGCCGACCGACGCGCGTTTCACCGCCGAGCTGGTGGTGGTCAATCGTGGTCGCTGGGTCAGCGGGCCGCCCAGCGGGCAGCTGGTCGCCGGCCGGTGGTGGACAATTTCCCACAAGTTCGACGCTGAAAACGAGGCCGGTGTTCCTGGTTCGTCCAATCCGGGACCGTTTCCCGTCGGTGGGACCTCGCCGGTGACGGATGTCGATCGCCTGGGGCTGGCCATCCACTCGACTGGCGGCCGCCGCGTCTGGACCGGAGCGGTCTACGTCGACGACGTGGGCTGGCGGTAAGGCCGAAGCAGAGCCGGTAACTGGTCTGTGGGGCGCTGGTGGGCGGGGGTGAGGAGGGTTGAGTCAGCGCCGGTTACAAGGTCGCTGTGGAAAGTCCCTGTTGGTAGATTGTTGAAGGCTGACCGTTCCGCCAGCAGCTTCGCGCGGTTGCGGTGACCGTGGTTTGATTGGTCCGCCGGAGGCCCGGCCCGGGCCGACGGGCACAAATTTAGAGGCGATCGTCGAGCGATTTCCTGCTATCGAATGGGCGTGGCTGAGTTCACTCATCTTCATCTGCACACTCAGTACAGCCTCCTCGATGGTGCGATTCGCCTGGACGATCTCTTCCCGCGGATTCTAGAGCGGGGCATGAAGTCGGTCGCCATGACGGACCATGGCAACCTGTTCGGGGCGCTCGATTTCTACGAGACGGCGCGCAAGCATGGCGTCAAGCCCATCTTCGGCTGTGAGACCTACGTCGCGCCCGACCGTCACGACCGCACCGAACGAAAAAGCAACCACCTCATCCTGCTGGCGAAGGACAACGTCGGCTGGAAGAACCTGTCTTACCTGAACTCGATGGGTTACCTGGAGGGGTTCTATTACAACCCCCGCATCGACAAGAAGCTGCTGCGCGAGCACAGCGAGGGGTTGATCGGTCTGTCTGCCTGTCTGGGGGGCGAGGTGGCGCAGACCTGTATGCGCCGCGGGTCCGACGCCGGCGAGGTGGTGGCCCGGGAGTTCGACGACATCTTTGGGCGGGGCAACTTTTTCCTGGAGTTGCAGCCCAATGGACTGGAGGAGCAGGAGCAGGTCAACGGCAGCCTCATCGCCCTGTCGCGCAAGACGGGCATCCCGCTCATCGCCACCAACGACTGCCACTACCTGAATCAGCAGGACGCGCGCGCGCACGAGATCCTGATGTGCGTGCAGCAGAAGAAGACCATCCACGACGAAAAGCGGATGCACCACCGCAACGAGGCCTTCTTCGTGAAGACCCCGGCGGAGATGGACGCCTATTTCGCGCACACGCCCGAGGCGATGGAGAACGCCGCCCGCATCGGCGAGCTGTGCAACGTCACCTTCGATCTGGGCAACACCTATCTGCCCAAGTTCAAGGTGCCCGATGGCTACGATTCGGGCAGCTACGTCCAGCACCTCGCCGAGGAGGGGTTGAAGAAGCGCATCGAGGTGGCGCACAAACGCGGCCAGAAGGTGGATGGCGATGCCTACCTGGCCCGCCTGAATCTCGAGCTGGGTGTCATCAAGAAGATGGATTTCCCCGGCTACTTCCTGATCGTGTGGGATTTCATCCGTTATGCCAAGGAGCACGGCATCCCGGTGGGGCCGGGGCGCGGCTCGGGCGCGGGATCGCTGGTCGCGTACTGCCTGCGCATCACGGACATCGATCCTATCGCCAACAAGCTGCTGTTCGAGCGGTTCCTGAACCCCGAACGCGTCAGCATGCCGGACTTCGACATCGATTTCTGCATGAACCGGCGCGACCAGGTGATCAACTACGTCACCGACAAGTACGGCAAGGACAACGTCGGTCAGATCATCACCATGCACCAGATCAAGGCGCGCAGCGGGGTGCGTGACATCGGTCGGGCCATGGGGTTGCCCTTCGCCGATACCGACAAGATCGCCAAGTTCGTCCCCGAACCCATCCAGGGCAAGTCGCCTCCCATCGCCGAAGCCATCGAGCAGGAGCCACGGCTGAAGGCGTTGTATGACGAGAACCCGACGTATCGCGAACTGCTGGACGTCGCCAAGAAGCTGGAGGGGCTGAACCGGCACGCGGGCAAGCACGCGGCCGGCATCGTCATCGCCGAGAAGCCGCTGTGGGAGTACGTCCCTTGCTTCCGCCCGGCGGGAGACGAGGGGATCGTCACCCAATATGACAAGGATCGGGTCGAGAAGGTGGGGCTGGTCAAGTTCGACTTCCTGGGCCTGAAGACCCTCACCGTCATCCAGACGGCGCTTGACCTGATCAACCGCGAGAAGCAGGCGAACGGCGAGGAGGCGCTGGACCTGGCGTTGCTGGACAACGACGATCCTGGTGTCTACAAGATGATCACGGCGGCGGACGTGACCGGCGTGTTCCAGCTGGAGTCCAGCGGTTTTCGTGAGCTGTTGAAGAAGCTGAAGCCGGACTGCTTCGAGGACATCGTCGCCGCCGGCGCGCTGTATCGCCCCGGGCCGCTCGAGGGCGGCATGGTCGACGACTTCATAGACCGCAAACACGGCCGCAAGAAGGTGGAGTACGACCACCCATCGCTGGAGCCCATCCTGCGCGACACCTACGGCGTCATCGTCTACCAGGAGCAGGTGATGCAGATCTCGTCGGTGCTGGCGGGCTATTCGCTGGGCAAGGCCGATTTGCTACGTCGGGCCATGGGCAAGAAGAAGGCCGATGTCATGGCCAAGGAGAAGGCCGGCTTCCTGGATGGCGCCAAGGAGAAGAAGGTCGACGCCAAGGTGGCCGAGCGGGTGTTCGACCTGATGGAAAAGTTCGCCGGCTATGGGTTCAACCGCAGCCACTCCGCCGCCTACGGCATGCTCACCTATCAGACGGCGTACCTGAAGCACTACTTCCCGGTGGAGTTCTTCGCGGCGCTGCTCACCTGCGACAAGGACGATACCGACGCCATCGTCAAGTTCATCGCCGAGGCCAAGGGACACGGCATCCGCGTGTTGCGCCCCGACATCAACGAAAGCGACAACAACTTCACCGTAGTAAAGCTCCCCCCCGCCCCCGCCCCCGCCCCCGCCACAGCCCCCGCCACAGCCACAGCCACGACCCCCACATCCCCTCCTCTCCCCTCTCCCACGTCAGTGGGAGAGGGCAAGGGTGAGGGTCCGGCGACAGCTCCGCCCGATGAAGGCGCCATCCGCTTCGGCCTCGGCGCCGTCAAAGGAGTCGGCGAAGGCGCCGTCGACATCATTCAGGCCGCCCGCTCCGAAGGAGGCCCCTTCACCTCGCTCTTTGACTTCTGCAAGCGCGTCGACGGCCGCAAGGTGAACCGAAAGGTCATCGAGGCGCTGATCAAGTCGGGCGCCTTCGATGCTCCGGCGCAGGCGGCGGGCGTCAGCCGCGCACGCACCTACGGGGCCATCGGCACGGCATCGGACCGCGCCGCGGCGACTCAACGGGACAAGGAGAGCGGCCAGACCAGCCTGCTGGGGCTGTTTGGCGGCGGTGGTCCGAGCGCCAGCAACGGCGCCGGAGGCCCCAACGGCCAGTCCTTGAGCAGCCGTGACGACAGCTACCCCGAGGTGGACGAGTGGTTGCCCAAGGAGATGCTGGCCTACGAGAAGGAGAGCCTGGGTTTCTACATCAGCGGGCACCCACTGGATCGTTTTGCTGGCGAGATCCGCCGTTTCACCACCGCCACCACCGCCAACTGCATGGACAAGGGCGTCCGTGCCGAGGTGACGTTGGCTGGCGTGGTGGTCGACTTTCAGGAACGGTCGATGAAGTCCGGCAACGGCAAGTACGCCTTCTTCAAGCTGGAAGACCAGACCGGCCAGATCGAATTCATGGTCGGGTCGAAGAAGCTGGACGATTACCGCGACATCCTGACGCGAGACGATCCCTTGCTGGTCACCGGTACGGTCGACGCGCCCTTCGGCGAGGGGGAGGCGGTGCGCGAGCGCCTGCGCTTCAACGATGCCAAGCTGCTAACCACGGTTCGTGCCGAGAAGAGCACCACCCTGGACGTCCGTCTGAATGCCGAGACGCTGACCAACGACAACCTGATCACCTTCAAGCGCCTGATCCTGGAGCACCCGGGCTCCTGCCGCACTCTGCTGCGGCTGCGCATCCCCCAGCGGAGCGAAACCGTCATCGACCTGGGCGACGACCACAAGGTCGCTCCCAACGAAGAGCTCCTGGCGCGCATCGACCAGCTCTTCGGCGACCGCGTCGCTGTCCTGCGGTGACCGGGCCGCGTTCAGGAGAACGCTCGCGATGGCCCTCACCCGCCGTGCCTGCGGCCCGTCGGCCTCTCCCGCTCTTCGCGGGAGAGGCTAAGACGCCACTCACCGTCAGATCTTCACCTCACCCGCGAAGCAGTCTTCAGCAGAGATCTTCACCTCGCCCGCGAAGGAGTCTTCTAGCAGAGATCTTCACCTCGCCCGCGAAGCGGTCTGCAGCAGAGATCTTTACCTCGCCCGCGAAGCAGCCTTCAGCAGAGATTTTCACACCTCGCCCGCGAAGCAGCCTTCAGCAGAGATCTTCACACCACGCGCGCGAAGCAGCCTTCACCTGGGATCTTCACCACGCCCGCGAAGCAGTCTTCACATGGGATCTGCACCTCACCAGCGAAGCAGTCTTCAGCAGAGATCTTCACCTCGCCCGTGAAGCAGTCTTCAGCAGAGATCTTCACCTCGCCCGCGGAGCAGTCTTCACCTGGGATCTTCACCTGACCCGCGAAGCAGTCTTCAGCAGAGATCTTCACCTCGCCCGCGAAGCAGTCTTCACCTGAGATCTTCACCTCGTCCGCGAAGCAGTCTTCAGCAGATGATCTTCACCTCGCCCGCGAAGCAGTCTTCAGCAGAGATCTTCACCTCGCCCGCGAAAGCGGGAGAGGTCGCCGGCCGAAGGGCGGCGGGTGAGGGTCTGGTGCCTACCAGGGCAGGTGTTCGCCGTTGGCGTGGCGGAAGGTGCCGGTGGTGGCCAGGGTCAGCTCGTCGATGCGGGCGACCAGCATGCTGGCGGCGTCATGGGGATCCACACTGCCGCTGTTGCCTGTCATGTCCGTGCGGACGAAGCCGGGGTGCAACACCGTCACAGCGATCTGTCGGTCTGCCAGGTCTCGGGCCAGGGACATGCCCAGGGCGTTCAGCGCCGCTTTCGACATGCGATAGCCGTAGTAGCCGCCGGAAGTGTTGTCTGCGATCGAACCCATGCGGCTGGTGATGAGGGCGATTTTGGAACCGGCCTGGAGGTACGCCGTCAGCTCGCGCGCCAGCCGCAGGGGAGCAATGGCGTTCACGGCAATCTGCTCCTGGACAATGGTGAGGTCCAGTTTCGGACCGATGCCGCCGGAGTCAGAGCGCAGGATGCCCGCATTCAGCACCAGGATGTCGATGCGTCGCTCGCCCAGACGCCGCGCCAGCGTCTTCACGGCATCGTCGGAGGTAACATCGATCCCGTCGATGACCTCCACGCCCAGGTGGTCCAGCGCCGGCGAAGACGTCCGACAGGTGGCGATGAGCTGATCGCCGCGTTTCTTGTACACCTCGCAGAGCGCCAGACCGATACCCCGGTTCGACCCCGTGACCAGTACAGTCGCCATGGAAGTCTATTTGACACTGATAGTCAGCCCGGGCAACCGGTCACTCGCTTGGAGGTGGGTCGCCTGTCTGCCGCGGCAATTGCTATCGGTGCTTGACCCCGGCCCCCCGGGGCGCTACGGCAATGGGGGTGGTGTTGTTCAGGATGCGCATATGCGAACTGTGATCAGGCGGCGGGTCGGCATTGCCGTCGTGGCCTATGCCTGTCTGCTGGCGCAGGTTTCCACGTTCGCGCACCACATGCTGGTCCAGCATGTGACCTGCGCCGAGCACGGCGAAGCCATCCACGTGGCCGCCTTGTTGCACGCCGGTGACCTGGCGGACATCCCCGCCATACATTCGTTGCCGTCGCGGTTGCACCTGCCGCCGCGGGCCTCTGGTGTACCGGCAACCGTCGCGGACGATCATGATCATTGCTCGATCGTTCTTTCATCCTCCCTCAGAGCGCTGTCGTGTCCGGACGCGGGGGTGGGCCCCGCGGCGTCCTGCAGGGGCGTCACCGTTCCGTCTCCGCGTGTTCGTGGCACGGACGTTGACACCTACCTGATCGCGCCCAAGACCTCTCCTCCGGTGCGAGTTGTCCGAGCTGTCCGAGCTGTCCGAGCTGTCGCGGCGTAGTCGACGCTCCGCAGTTCGTCCACGCGCACCGGCGGCCTGCCTCGTTATCAGCAGGCGATTCGCGCCGGCCACCAAGTCCAATTTGTTGCTCCGTGTTACGGCTGCGCAGCGCGCGCAGGCGGTAGCCGTCAGCAACGTTTCGATAGAGGAGATTTCATGATCGCGACTTTTGTCACGCCCCTGCTGTGCGTGTTCCTTCAACAGCTGCCTACGCAATCCCCCCCCAGTATCGTCGCCAGCGACGTCGCCACCACCGCCCCGGGGGTGACACCTTCCGGCGGCGATCCCGCCGTGGTGACGGCGGCGGGGCGGCGACCTGGCTCCAGCCTGATGAACCCCGCCATGTCGGTGATCGTCGATGGCGTGTTTGGCTACTACGGGCGCCACCGCTCGGACTTCGAAGCCGCACGCCTACCCGTGGCGGGCGACGATCCCAGCCCGAACCACGA